>RFPX01000465.1 GCA_009925955.1 Betaproteobacteria bacterium | reverse complement strand
GGTATGCTACTTTGGTATAAGTTAAGACACAAGAACAATCCGGCATCGGCCCAAGATCACGGGGCATCTGGGGCCAAGAACGCGTGGCGGAACGTAAAGGCCTCTGCGCTTGGGCCCCGGGTGCGAAGGAGCTCCAGCTTGGCTATGGCCTCGGGTACGGTTGGGCGGTGGCCTTGGCGAACCCACCACAGAACAACCGATGCGTCGCGCATGCGTTCAAACCACTCTTTGCGCCGGCGCATGATGTCTACGTGTGCGGTCCCGTAGACGTATCGGTTCAACGACTCGATGTCGCGCCATACGGACATGTTGACCAGGGTGTCTTCGCCCATGGGGCGCATGGCCGTGGCATCCCCTTCCTCGGTTTGAAGGCGCCACACAAAGCCAGGCGCCGCCTCAGCCAAGGCATTGATACGGTCGAGGCTCGCCACAAAGTCGGCCATGCTCGGCGACTCGAGGGGCTCTTTCATGATGGCGATGTTCAGCTGAGCCAGTTCGAAGGCGGACATAGGGGGCTCCTTCTTGGACGCAGGCGAGCGTAGCAAAGTGGGGGGTCTCCCGCTGCTTGGGCTGGCTCGATGAGCGTATAGAGTTCGCGTCAGGGTCCCCGATCTGGGCGTGTGCCAACAACAGATCTCGATTCGGCTATTCGAAGGCGCTACACACGGGTGGGATCATGGCCGAACCTGGGTGGCAAGTAGGCGCTTCTGGTGCAATCTCTGAAATTGACGGGCCAATGCTTCGAATGATCGGTGGGGCGCTTAAGGCCCCATTCGTCCCTGCAGGATGTGGTACCAGTGCTGCTCGCCCGCCGCAGGGCTGAAGACTCAAAGTCCCTCGACCAGCACCACCGTGCGGCGGGCAGACTCCTTGCTGATCTCCAGCACCTGCTGGTATTGGGCCGAATGGTAGAAAGCCTGAGCCTTCTCGACAGAGGGAAAACGCACCACCACCATGCGCGTGGGGCTCCATAGGTCGTTTTCCTTAAGGTCCATGGCACCGCCACGTACCAGGTACTCGCCGCCGTACTGCTCGGCCAGTGGCTTGGCCTGGCGCTTGTAGTCTTCGTAGCGTTCGGG
>RFPX01000464.1 GCA_009925955.1 Betaproteobacteria bacterium | reverse complement strand
TGTGCCCATGCCACGGCACGTCGGTCGCCTTCGGAGCCCGCCGGACGTGGGCCGATGCCCACCGCCAGTTCCTGCAGCAAGCGCCAGGCGCCATCGCTGACCAGGGCCTGCTGCATCAACTCGCGGGCATGGTCGAGGTCGCGCGGATTGAACGTCGTGGCGGAGCCTTGAGACCAGGACGCCTGCGGCAACCCCCAGGCCAGACAGCCCAAAGCAGCACGCTGCAAACAGCTTCTTCGGTTCACCGTGCTCATGCGCTGGCCTCCCGTGGCGTGCGCTTGACGCGCCGCACCACCCACTGGGCCACATCATCCACGAAGGTGAACACCACCGGGATGACCAACAAGCTGAGGAAGGTGGAGGTGATAAGCCCGCCGATCACCGCCACGGCCATCGGCTGCCGGAAGCTGGGGTCCGCACCCCACCCCAAGGCAATGGGCATCATGCCCGCGCCCATGGCAATCGTTGTCATCACGATGGGCCGTGCACGCTTGTGGCAGGCGTCCAGCAGCGCGTCCCAGCGGTTCATGCCCTTGTGCATGGCGATGATGGCGTAGTCCACCAGCAAGATGGAGTTCTTCGTGGCGATGCCCATGAGCATGATCAGGCCGATCAGCGAGGGCATGGAGAACGCACTCTGGGTGGCCAACAGCGCCACAAAGGCGCCGCCCAAGGACAGCGGCAGCGCCGCCAGGATCGTCACCGGCTGCATGAAGCCACCGAACAGCAGCACCAGCACCATGTAGATGCACAACACGCCGGTGAGCATGGCCAGGCCAAAGCTTTGGAACAGCTCGGCCATCACCTCGGCGTCACCAAAGGTGGATTGGCTCACGCCGGCCGGCAGTTGCAGCACGCTGGGCAGCTTCTGCGCCGCGGCGGCCACATCGCCCAGTGCTTGCCCGTTGAGCTCCACATCCAGATTCACATTGCGCCGCCGGTCGTAACGGTCGATCTGGGCGGGTCCACTCTCCATGCTGATGGTGGCCACCGTCCCCAACTGCACGGGCCCGCGCGGGGTGGGAATGGGCAGTTGCGCCAGCAGGCTCGGGTCTTGCCGCGCCTCAGCCGGCAGCTTTA
>RFPX01000463.1 GCA_009925955.1 Betaproteobacteria bacterium | reverse complement strand
AGCCACCCGATCGGCAAGACCGATCCCGCCGGCGTGAGCGACCTGGTGCTGGAGTCGGCGCTGAGCACCATCCTGGACCTGGAAGACTCGGTGGCCGCGGTGGACGCGGCCGACAAGGTGGTGGGTTATGCCAACTGGCTGGGCATCCTCAAGGGCACGCTGACCGAAGCGGTCGAGAAAGGCGGCAAGACCTTCATCCGCCGCTTGAACGAAGACCGCACCTACACCGGCGCCAAGGGCAAGCCCGTCACGCTGCACGGCCGCTCGCTGCTGTTCGTGCGCAACGTCGGCCACCTGATGACCAACCCCGCCATTCTGTGGGGCGACAAGGGCTCGGAGATTCCCGAGGGCATCATGGACGCGGTGGTGACGGTGGCCATTGCAATGCACGACCTCAAGCCCGCCAAGGGGCAGACCATCCGCAACTCGCGCAAGGGTTCGGTCTACATCGTCAAGCCCAAGATGCACGGCCCTGCCGAAGTGGCCTTTGCCGATGAACTGTTCAGCCGCGTGGAAGCTCTGTTGGGCTTGAAGCCCCACACGGTGAAGCTGGGCATCATGGACGAAGAGCGCCGCACCAGCATCAACCTGGCGGCTTGCATCAACGCCGCGCGCCACCGCGTGGCCTTCATCAACACCGGCTTCCTGGACCGCACCGGCGACGAGATCCACACCGCCATGCACTCGGGCGCCATGGTGCGCAAGCCCTTGATGAAGAACGCGCAGTGGCTGCGCGCCTATGAGCTCAACAATGTGCAGATCGGCTTGGCCTGCGGCCTGCGCGGCCGTGCGCAGATCGGCAAGGGCATGTGGGCCATGCCCGACCTGATGTCGGACATGCTCAAGCAGAAGATCGCCCACCCGCAGTCCGGTGCCAACACCGCCTGGGTGCCGTCGCCCACAGCTGCCACGCTGCATGCGCTGCACTACCACCAGGTGGATGTGTGGGCCGTGCAAAAGACACTGGAGAAAGTCGATGTGGACGCCGAACGTGAGGCGCTGCTCGACGGTCTATTGACCGTGCCCGTGGCGGCCCAGCCCCAGTGGAGTGAGGCCGACAAGCAGCAAGAACTCGACAAC
>RFPX01000462.1 GCA_009925955.1 Betaproteobacteria bacterium | reverse complement strand
CATCCTGAGCTATTCGATTGCCAGCGCGCAGATGGACGATGAGTCGCTGAGCTGGTTCGTGGACAACGAGGTCAGCAAAGCCTTGCTCGGTGTCAGTGGTGTGGGCAGCGTGGCCCGCGTGGGCGGTGTCACCCGCGAGGTACAAGTGGCACTGGACCCCGCCCGCATGCTGGCCTTGGGGGTGACCGCTTCGGACATTTCACGCCGGCTGCGCGCGGTGCAGCAGGAATCCTCCGGTGGGCGCGTGGACCTGGGGGGCGCTGAACAGGCCGTGCGCACCCTGGCCACGGTGCAGTCGGCTGCGCAGCTGGCCGCCTTGGACATCCCCCTGAACGATGGCCGCCGCGTGATGCTGTCTCAGGTGGCCACGGTGCGCGACACCGTGGCTGAACAGCGCAGCGCTGCCCTGCTCAATGGAAAGCCGGTGGTGGGCTTTGAAGTCACCCGCAGCAAGGGTGCGTCAGAGGTGGATGTGCGCGCGGGCGTGGAGGCCGCACTGGCCAAGCTCAAGGCGCAGCATGCCGACGTGGTGATGGACGAGGTGTTCAACTTTGTGGACCCGGTTCAGGAGAACTACGACGGCTCGCTCACCCTGCTGTACGAAGGCGCCATCCTCGCGGTGATCGTGGTGTGGTTCTTCCTGCGCGACTGGCGCGCCACCTTCGTGGCCGCCACCGCCCTGCCGCTGAGCGTCATTCCCGCCTTTGTGGGCATGTGGGCACTGGGCTTTTCGATCAACGTGGTCACGCTCTTGAGCCTGTCACTGGTGATCGGCATCCTGGTCGACGATGCGATCGTGGAGATCGAAAACATCGTGCGCCACTTGCGCATGGGCAAGTCGCCCTACGAAGCGGCGATGGAAGCCGCTGACGAGATTGGCCTGGCGGTGATTGCCACCACCTTCACCCTGATCGCGGTCTTCCTGCCCACGGCTTTCATGTCGGGGATCGCTGGCAAGTTCTTCAAGCAGTTCGGCTGGACCGCGGCGCTGGCGGTGTTCGCGTCGCTGGTGGTGGCGCGGGTGCTCACGCCCATGATGTCGGCCTACCTGCTCAAGCCCATTGTGCAGACGGGCGAGCC
>RFPX01000461.1 GCA_009925955.1 Betaproteobacteria bacterium | reverse complement strand
GCCACCCTGGGACCGTCGCAGCATCGGCCCTGAGCCGGGCCCAACTGACGCGCAAAGCCGGCTTAGCAGACTATTTGGACCAGCGTGTCCTTGTAAACCCCAATCTGCAGCGCTGGCAACCTGGGCCTTGAGGCTCTACAGTTTGAGGCAGGCCCGCGGCTCTGATCGTCGCCCGTACGGCCTGACCCTCCCATGCAATTAATTTGGTTGTCCGGACCCACCGGCAAGGTGGTGAGCTTTTCCATCACGCGGCGCGGCTTGATGCTCGCCGGCGCCGCGCTGGCCGCGGTGCTGGTCATCGCCGGCGTGGTTCTGCATTTCATCGGTCTGCGTCTGGCGGTGACCTACTCGCCCGAGGTGGCGCAGCAGATCGGGGGCGTGACCAGCGTGCATGAACAGGAGCGAATCGAGCAGGCCTACCGCAGCGAGCTCGAGCAACTGCGCCAGAGAATGGGGCAACTGGTGCAGCGGGTGGGCGAGCTTGAAACCACACGGGCCCAGATCAACGAGCTGGTGGGCATTCGAAATTTGCGGATCGAACGCGAGATGCCCACATGGTTTGGGCGTGGCGGCCCGCTCAGTGCCTTGACCTTGCCTAACCTGTCCTTGCAGACCCCCGCGCTGAACCGAGAACTGGCACAAACGGCGCAGCAATGGAACGCCCTGGATCAAGCTTGGTTGGCGCTGCATCAGCAGTGGACCCGGGATGTGCAGCGACTGGCGCAGTTGCCGGTGGGTCTGCCCTTGGCCGGAGATTTCCTGGTCTCCAGCGGCTACGGTCTGCGCATCGATCCCTTGCGTGGCGTGCCCACCCACCACGAGGGCATGGATTTCGTGGCCCCGATCGGCACGCCGGTGCTGGCCACGGCCCCCGGCGTGGTGACTCGCTCTGAATGGGCCGGTCCCTACGGCCAGCTGGTGGAGGTGGCCCATGCTGAACACTACAAGACCCGCTACGCCCACCTCAGCCAGCGCCTGGTGCAAGAGGGGCAGAGGGTCGGTCGCGGACAGGCGCTGGGCCACCTGGGCAACACTGGTCGCTCTACCGGCCCTCACTTGCACTATGAGATTGAGCACCAG
>RFPX01000047.1 GCA_009925955.1 Betaproteobacteria bacterium | reverse complement strand
GGCGATCTCGCTGTCGTTGGTGTTGAGCGTGATCTCGGTGCACAGGTTGGAGGAATGCACCACGCCCACATGCTGCTGGGGCGAGCGCACGTTGCAGGCGTCCTTGAAGGTGATCCAGGGGTGTCCGGTTTCGAACAGCATCGACAGCATCTTGCGCCACAGGTCTTTGGCCGGCATGCGCTTGTAGAGCTTGATCTCGCCGCTGTCGGCCTTGCGTTCGTAGGCGGTGTAGGCCTCCTCGAAAGCCTTGCCGAACTTGTCATGCAGGTCGGGGCAGGTGGAGGGCGAGAACAGCGTCCAGTCACCGCCTTCGATCACCCGCTTCATGAACAGATCGGGGATCCAATTGGCGGTGTTCATGTCGTGGGTGCGGCGGCGGTCGTCGCCCGTGTTCTTGCGCAGCTCCAGGAACTCTTCGATGTCCAGGTGCCAGCTTTCGAGGTAGGCGCACACGGCGCCCTTGCGCTTGCCGCCCTGATTGACCGCCACTGCGGTGTCGTTGACCACCTTCAGGAAGGGCACGACGCCCTGGCTCTTGCCGTTGGTGCCCTTGATGTAGGAGCCCAGGGCGCGCACATTGGTCCAGTCGTTGCCCAGGCCGCCGGCAAACTTGGACAGCAGGGCGTTTTCCTTGAGGGCTTCGTAGATGCCATCCAGGTCGTCGGCCACCGTGGTGAGGTAGCACGAAGACAGCTGCGAGCGCTGCGTGCCGCTGTTGAACAGCGTGGGCGTGGAGCTCATGAAGTCGAACGTGGACAGCACGTTGTAGAACTCGATGGCACGCGCTTCGCGGTCGATCTCGTTGAGCGACAGGCCCATGGCCACGCGCATGAAAAACGCCTGCGGCATTTCAATGCGCGTTTCGTTGATGTGCAGGAAGTAGCGGTCGTACAGGGTTTGAAGGCCCAAGTAGTCGAACTGCAAGTCGCGGTCGGCCTTCAGGGCCGCGCCCAATTTGGCCAGGTCGAACTGCAGCAGCTTCTGGTCGAGCAGTTCGGCCTCCACCCCTTTGCGGATGAACTGAGGGAAGTACTCTGCGTAGGCCGAGACCATCTCGGCCTGGGTGAGTTCGCGGCCCACGATTTCCTTGCGGATGGTGTGCAGCAACAGGCGTGCGGTGGCCCGCGTGTAGCCCGGCTCCTTTTCGATCAAGGTGCGCGCGGCCAGGATCGCGGCCTTGTAGACCTCGTCGATGGGAACGCCGTCGTACAGGTTGCGCCGGGTCTCCGCCAGGATGGGGTCGGCCTTCACATCGGCGCCCAAGTCGGCACAGGCCGACTCGATCAGGGCCTGCAGCCGGCCCTCGTCCAAGGGCACTCGCTGGCCAGCATCGGTCACCATCAGGCCGGAGGACACCACGGCGGGCTTGCTGCCGGACTTGGCGCGCTCCTGGGCGCGGCGCTCACGGTAGAGCACGTAGGCCCGCGCCACCTCATGGTGGCCGCCACGCATCAGGCCCAGTTCGACCTGGTCCTGCACATCTTCAATGTGGAACGTGCCACCACCCGGGCGCGAACGCAGCAGGGCGCGCACCACCGCATCCGTGAGGCCTTCCACGGTTTCACGCACGCTGGCCGAGGCGGCACCCTGCGTGCCGTGCACGGCCAGAAAGGCCTTCATCAAGGCCACCGCAATCTTGCTGGGCTCAAAGGACACCACCGCGCCGTTGCGGCGGATGATCTGGTAACCCTGGTAGGCCGACGCGGCCGTGGCGCCGACGACGGCGGACGACGCAAAAGACCCCCCCAAGGCGGCGGACGGCTGGATGGGGGTGGAGGCGGGGCCAAGGGTTGTGGATTCCATATTCAGGGGTCTTTTCTTGTGGTTTGGGTGGGCCAGATGGGGGTGCCAGGCCGCAGGACAGGGGCTGCAGCGTTACTTCAGGGGGTGTGCACGGGTGCGCGGGTTGCAGGGAATGACCCCACTATATCTAGTGGGCCCCATCTTCTCAAGACACTATCCCTAGTGTATGTCTGATGGAAATCCCCAGTGGACTGGGGCCCCGGTTGCCTAGTGCCCGCTGGCTGCGGCCGGGCCGCGAAGTGACAACTCACCCAGGGTTGGCGCCAAGGACGACCAGTCGAATCCCGGACCCGGGTCGCCCTTGCGGCCAGGGGCAATGTGTTCATGGCCCGCCACATCGCTCAAGGGGTGCTCGCGTGCCAGGGCCCGCAGCAGGCGCTGTAGGGCGCTGTACTGGGC
The DNA here is from genome assembly GCA_009925955.1 of Betaproteobacteria bacterium. Classification (GTDB taxonomy): domain Bacteria; phylum Pseudomonadota; class Gammaproteobacteria; order Burkholderiales; family Burkholderiaceae_C; genus RFTU01. The sequence continues at coordinate 6,312 of RFPX01000047.1, read as the reverse complement.
CGGCTCGAACGCGTCGCCCTCCAAGCCTTCGAGTTCAACGCCCACGGAGTGGTCGTTGCAGGCTTGGCGGCCCCGCCATTGGGACTCGCCGGCGTGCCAGGCCCGGTCCCGGGTGGAGACGAACTGCACGACCTCGCCCTGGCGGCGAATGAAAAAGTGAGCCGAAACCCTCAGGCCGCGCAGCGCCTCGAAATAGGGGTGGGCCTGCCAGTCCAGCGCATTGGTGAAGAGCTGCTCCACCTCGGGCCCTCCGAATCGACCAGGGGGCAGGCTGATGGCGTGCACCACGACCAGGCTCACCTGCCCATCGGGGCCTGCGGGCCGGGGTCCGAAATTGGGTGAGGGCACGGCGCGCGCGTGGCGCCACCAGCCCTGCGCCCACTCATCGGCCGGGCATTCAGGACCGGCCGGGGCCTGCACGGCGGTGCGCCTCGCAGCAGAAGTAATGGATCCGGCCATCATCCGGTTGTGCGGCGGACGGGACCGCATCGGAGCGTGGCAGCAGCAGTCCACAGTGGGCGCAGGCCACCATGGGCTCAGGTTCGGCCGGGCCGGTTGCCCCCGCTGCCGTGCTGGTGCCCGAAGACGCGTGCGGCGCGTTCGCGGGGCCAGGGCCCGTGCGGCGGCCGCTGTGGCGGCCACGGCTCAGCCACCACCAGGCCACCGCCACCACCGCTGCCAGGAGAAGCCACTTGGTCACGTGGGCACCGTCCGGTTGAGCACGACCTCTGCCACAAAGCGCGAGCCGATGTAGGCCAACACCAGCAGGCCCGCACCGGCGTACAGCCAGCGTGTGGCCCTGCGCCCGCGCCAGCCCTTGAGGTGGCGCCCGGCGATGAGGGCAGCAAAGGTGGCCCAACCCAAGAGCGAGAACACCGTCTTGTGGTCCCAGCGCCAGGCCGCGTGGCCCATCAGGCTGGCCAACCATCCCATGAGCAAGGCCAGGCTCAGCACCACGAAGCCCGCCTCCACGAAGCGAAAGGTCAGGCGCTCCAGGCGCATCAGCGGCAGGCCAAAGAGCGTGGGACTGTGCCCGGGGGCGGCCGGCAGCGGTGCAGGTCCTGCGCCAGCACCCGCGCTGCCGGGCCGGCGCCGCAGTGCGCGCTCGGCCGAGTCCAGCATGACGCCATGGATGACGGCCGCGCCAAACAGGCCATAGGACGCAATGCCCAGCAACAGGTGCAAGGGCACCAGCGGCGAGCTGAACTTCAGCGCCACTTCACCCGGGAAAAAGACCAGCAGACCGGACACCACCACGCCCATGGCGGCCAAGGCGCGTCGCACGCCCGGCAGGGGCACAAAGCGGCTTTCCACCGCATGCACCGCCAACACCAGCCAGACCGCCCCAGAAAGGGCCGGCGCAAAGCCAAAACGCGCCCCGCCGTCGGTGCCCCAGCCCGAGACGTCCACGGCCAGTGAGGCCCCATGCAGGAGCCAACCGGCCACCAAAGCCAGGGAGGGCAGCCGGGCGACCTCACGGCCGCGCAGCGTGGCCAGCCCATAGGCCGTGCAGGCCAGCAGGGCCAGCAGGGCTTCAAGACCAACCGATACACTCATTTCCAAAGTGTACGGGCCGCGCACCCCAGCGGCCGAACCCCCGACCCAAGATGGCCTCCTCCCTCACCGACCGCCTGTCGCAACTCGTCAAGACCATGCGCGGCCAGGCGCGCATCACCGAATCCAATGTGCAGGACATGCTGCGCGAGGTTCGCATGGCCCTTCTCGAGGCGGACGTGGCCCTGCCGGTGGTGCGCGACTTCATCAGCCGGGTGAAGGACAAGGCACTGGGTCAGGAGGTCGTGGGATCGCTCAACCCCGGGCAAGCGCTCGTGGGCATCGTCCACAAGGAACTCGCGGCCACGATGGGCGAAGGGGTCGCCGACCTGAACCTGGCCGCACAGCCGCCCGCCGTGATCCTGATGGCCGGCCTTCAAGGCGCGGGCAAGACCACCACCACGGCCAAACTGGCCAAGCACCTGATCGACAAGCGCAAGAAGAAGGTCCTTACCGTGTCGGCCGACGTGTACCGGCCCGCGGCCATCGAACAGTTGCGCACCGTCACGCGGCAAGCGGGCGCCGAGTGGTTCGCCTCGGACCCCCAGCAAAAGCCGCGCGACATCGCATTGGCCGCTCTGGACCACGCCCGTCGGCATTACTTCGACGTGCTGTTGGTCGACACGGCCGGGCGCTTGGCCATCGACGAAGCCTTGATGGCCGAAATCCGGGACCTGCACGCGGCGCTGAACCCCGTGGAGACCCTGTTTGTGGTGGATGCCATGCAGGGCCAGGATGCGGTGAACACCGCGCGGGCCTTCAAGGAGGCCCTGCCGCTGACGGGCATCGTGCTCACCAAACTGGACGGTGATGCCCGCGGTGGCGCAGCCCTGAGCGTGCGCCAAACCACCGGTGCTCCCATCAAGTTTGCGGGTGTCTCGGAGAAGATCGACGGCCTGGAGGTGTTCGACGCCGAACGCCATGCCGGCCGCGTGCTGGGCATGGGTGACATCGTGGCCCTGGTGGAGGAGGTCACGAAGGGCGTGGACATGGCCAGCGCGCAGAAGCTGGCCGAAAAGGTCAAAGGCGGCGGCGGCTTCAACCTCGACGACTTCCTGCTGCAGATTTCGCAGATGAAGAACATGGGGGGGCTCTCGGGCCTGATGGACAAGCTGCCCGCCCAGATGGCCGCCAAGGCCGGTCAGGCCGATCTGGACAAAGCCGAGCGCGACATCCGCCGCATGGAGGGCATCATCCGCTCGATGACCGCCCGAGAGCGCTCACACCCCGCGCTGTTGCTCGATGGCAAGACCAAGGCCAGCCGCAAACGGCGCATTGCGGCCGGCGCTGGTGTGCAGATTCAGGAGGTCAACCGCATGCTCGGGCAATTCGAGCAGATGCAGCAAATGATGAAAAAGATGCAGGGCGGCGGGCTGATGAAGATGATGAAGAAGCTGGGCGGCATGAAGGGCATGAAGGGCCTGATGCCCCCCGGCATGGGCTGAGGCCGCACGAAGGCTGCGCGAAGGGCGAACTGAAGCCCCTCAACCCAAGAGTGCCTGCGCGAATTCGCGCGCGTCAAAGGTCTCCAGGTCCTCGAGCTTTTCGCCCACACCGATGAAGTAGACGGGCACCGGGCGCGGCTGGCCATCCGCGCCCTTGCGCTCACGGCCCCACAAGGCGATGGCGGCCAAGACGCCGCCCTTGGCGGTGCCGTCCAGCTTGGTCACCACCAGACCGGTCAGGCCCAAGGCCTCATCGAAGGCCTTGACCTGGGCCAGGGCGTTCTGGCCCGTGTTGCCATCCACCACCAGCAGCACCTCGTGGGGTGCGCTGTCCAGGGCCTTGGCCGTCACGCGCTTGATTTTCTTGAGCTCTTCCATCAGGTGCAGCTGTGTCGGCAAGCGCCCAGCGGTGTCCACGATCACCACGTCCTTGCCCCGCGCCCGTCCAGCCGTTACCGCATCGAAGCACACCGCGCCCGGGTCCGCGCCCTCCTGACTCACGATGTCGATGCGGGCGTCGTGGAGAGCAGCAGCGGCGTCGTTGCGGTGGGCCCAAGCGGCCAGCTGTTCACGCGCGGCGGCCCGGAAGGTGTCAGCCGCTGCCAGCAGCACCGTTTGTCCACTGTCTGCCAAGTGGCGGGTGAGCTTGCCGATGGAGGTGGTCTTGCCGGCGCCGTTGACGCCCACCACCATGATCACCGTGGGCTGTTGCGCCCCAATCGTCAAGGGCTGCTGCAGCGGCTGCAGCAGTTCACTCAAGGCTTGGGCCAACAGGGCCTTGACTTGAGCCGGGTCGGTGGCCTTTTGCTCCTTGACCCGCTGCTTGAGATCGTGGAGCAGGTACTGCGTGGCTTTGACGCCGGCATCGGCCTGCAGCAGCGCGGCCTCCAACGATTCGTACAGGTCATCATCGATCCGCGTGCCGGTGAACACGGTGGCCATGGACGCGCCGGTCTTGCGCAGGCCTTGCGTGAGGCGCTGCAGCCAACCCGCGCGCGGCACGCGGATCGGGCCGGGTTGGCCGTGGCGGCAACCGGCACGGTGCCCGCCCCAGGCGCCGCTGCCGAACCCGGTGTGGGAGCCGGGGCCGGGGCCAAGGCCTGCGTGGGGCCCGAAGCCGCAACCGCGGGTGGGGCCTTCTTGCGAAAGAAATTGAACATGGGCAATGGGGTGACCGTGAGCCGTTATAATGCTGAGTTCTGGCGCATTAGCTCAGCCGGTTAGAGCGACGGAATCATAATCCGCAGGTCCGGGGTTCGAATCCCTGATGCGCCACCAGCAATCGGCAAACGCCGCCCATCCTCGAAATCCGAGCTGGGCGGCGTTTTTCATTGGGCCGCCCCTGACCTGGGCACAAACACCCAGGCGTACCGATGGCGTCAAGCCCGCGTTGACGATCTTGAAACGCTGCGACGGGCCGATGAGGGAAGAACCTAGGGTGTTCTGTGCAGTCGGGTATTCAACTCCTTCCTACACTGCCACCCTGCCCAACCGTTCAACCGATCCGACCACGATGGACGACTACATCCTCGAAACACGCCACCTGACCAAGGAGTTCAAGGGGTTCGTGGCCGTCGACGATGTGAACCTGAAGGTCCGCAGGGGCACCATCCACGCCCTGATCGGCCCCAACGGCGCTGGCAAGACCACCGTCTTTAACCTCTTGACGAAGTTCCTGCCGGCCACCAGAGGTCAGATCCTCTACAAGGGCCAGGACATCACGGCCCGCAAGGCTGCTGAGGTGGCCCGTGAAGGCTTGGTGCGTTCCTTTCAGATTTCGGCGGTGTTCCCACACCTGACGGTCTTGGAAAATGTGCGCGTTGGGCTGCAACGGGGGCTGGGCACCAGCTTTCACTTCTGGAAGCCCGAATCCACCCTGTACAGCCTGAACGACCGGGCCATGGAACTGCTGCAGCAGGTGGACCTCGCCAACTTCGCCGACACGGTGACGGTGGAGCTGCCGTATGGGCGCAAACGCGCCTTGGAGATCGCCACCACCTTGGCCCTGGATCCTGAGCTGATGCTGTTGGATGAGCCCACCCAAGGCATGGGCCACGAAGACGTGGGGCGGGTGGTCGAACTGATTCGGCGGGTGGCCGCCAACCGCACGGTTCTGATGGTGGAACACAACATGAACGTGGTGGCCAACCTGTCGGACACCATCACGGTGCTGGCACGGGGATCGGTGCTGGCCGAGGGCCCCTATGCGCAGGTCTCCCAGGACCCGCGTGTGTTGGAAGCCTATGTGGGATCGGTAGAGGCCTGATATCCGATGTGCACGACTTACCCCTCTCACACGACTTCCCGAGCAGGAGACACGGCGTGAGCCCCACACTGCTGAAGGTTTCCGGGCTGCACGCCTGGTACGGCGAATCCCATGTGCTGCACGGCATCGACTTCGAGGTGCGGCAGGGCGAACTGGTCACACTGCTGGGGCGCAACGGCGCTGGCCGCACCACCACCATCAAGTCCATCCTCGGTCTGGTGGGCAAGCGCAGCGGCTCCATCGAAGTGGCCGGCGTGGAAACGGTGAACCTGCCCACCAATCGCATCGCGCGATTGGGACTGGGCTACTGTCCCGAAGAACGTGGCATCTTTTCGTCGCTGTCCTGCGAAGAGAACCTGCTGTTGCCGCCCCCGGTGGGGCCGGGCGGCATGAGCCTGGACGAGATTTACGAGATGTTCCCCAACCTCAAGGAACGCCGCAACAGCCAAGGCACGCGGCTTTCGGGGGGCGAACAGCAGATGCTGGCCATGGCTCGCATCCTGCGCACCGGCGCCAAGATCTTGCTGTTGGATGAAATCACCGAGGGCCTTGCGCCGGTGATCGTTCAGACCCTGGGCCGCGTCATTCGGGCCCTCAAGGACAAGGGCCTGACCATCATCTTGGTCGAACAAAACTTCCGCTTTGCTGCACCGCTGGCCGACCGCCACTATGTGATCGAACACGGCCAGATCGTGGCCACGGTGCACAAGGCCGAGCTGGCGGAAAAGTCAGCGCTCTTGCATGACCTGCTCGGGGTCTGAACCGACGCAACACCCCTTTTCCACAAGCGTCTGAGACGCACAAACACCACAGGAGACCACCATGAAACTCAAGACTTTGGCTGCCGCCGCCGCACTGGCACTCGTACCCGTGATGGGCACCGCCCAACAGGGCAAGCTCTCAGGCGATGTGGTGAAGATCGGCGTGCTCACCGACATGTCGGGCCTGTATGCCGACTACGGTGGCCCTGGCGCTGTGGCCGCGGCCCGTTTGGCCGTGCAAGATTTTGGTGGTCGCATGTTCGGCCGCCCGATCGAGGTGGTCAAC
>RFPX01000460.1 GCA_009925955.1 Betaproteobacteria bacterium | reverse complement strand
TCGTACTTTGAGGGCCGGTACTTCATCTGAAACGCCGCGACAACGCGCCGAGTGGGCTCATCAAGTTCGCCGTGTTGGGCCACGACGAAGCCATGCTTGGCCAAGGCCTGTTGGAACCACGAAACCGGCGGCACGGACGAACCGTACAGCGCCAGCGCCTCCTGGACCGCTTCATCCTTGGGCCACCGCACCAGGCCCTCTTCGGCCAACCTTTTCCAGGGGAACAGCGGGCCGGGGTCGATCTTGCGCTGCGGCGCGATGTCGCTGTGCCCCAGCACGCGGTCGGGTCGTATCTGATGGCGCTTGACGATGTCGCGCACCAGCTCCACTACCAGCTCAACCTGCGCGGGCGGATAGGGCTGGAATTCAGTCGGGCGGCCATCGGTTCCTGCCCGGTTGCCCAGGTTGACGATTTCGATGCCGATCGAATTGCCATTGAGCATGGCGTGACCGTCCCAAGCGCTGACCCCGGCATGCCAGGCGCGTCGGTCTTCGTCGACCAGCCGATAGATGCGTGGTGTGGCCTCATCCGTCACCAGATAGTGTGAGGACACCCGTTGCTGTGTGAGGACGCGGATGGACTGCTCAAGGTCCAAGGCCGTGTAGTGCAGGATGAGGAACTGGGCGCGGCTGTCGTGGCTGACGGCCCGGTAGGTGTGGGCATCGATGCGGGGGCCGGCGCAACCGGCCAAGCCCAGAACCGAGGCCAAGGCCAAGGCGAGCGAGGCCCAACCGGCTGCAAAGGGCCGACGTAGGGCACCAAGGCGCAAGAGAGGTTGCATGCGCGCTATTGTGCGCCGGCCCCGGGCGCCCACACACCCGCTGCAGCCCTGATGCGTTCGGGCTGGATGCCAACTTCAATGCCATCCATTACCGCAAGGCATGGCCCGTGTAGTGGCAAGGTCTACTTATGATGGGCGCATGCAATCCATCGATTCGATCCGCAGCGGCCTCAGCGCAGGCCACCCGACCCAGCGCCGATGGCCCAAGTCACGGGCCGTTTGGGGCCTTGCGTGCCTGCTGGCGCTGGCGGGGTGTGCCCACCAAGGGCCAACGCCGCCCACCTTTCCAGCGTCGGTG
>RFPX01000459.1 GCA_009925955.1 Betaproteobacteria bacterium | reverse complement strand
CAGCGGCAAGCTGCACATGGGGCATGTGCGCAACTACACCATCAACGACATGCTGACCCGTCATCTGCGGATGAAGGGCTTTAATGTGCTGATGCCCATGGGCTGGGACGCCTTCGGACTGCCCGCTGAGAACGCGGCGATGAAGAACAAGGTGCCACCAGCGAAGTGGACCTACGACAACATCGCCCATATGAAGGGGCAGATGAAGGCCATGGGCCTGGCCATCGACTGGAGCCGCGAGGTGGCCACCTGCAGCCCCGAGTACTACAGGTGGAACCAGTGGCTGTTCCTGAAGATGCTCAAGGCCGGCATCGCCGAGCGGCGTACGCAGGTCGTGAATTGGGACCCGGGCCAATGAACAGGTGGTCGATGGCCGTGGTTGGCGCTCGGGCGCCCTGGTGGAAAAGCGCGAGATTCCGGGCTACTACCTGCGCATCACCCAGTACGCCGAAGAACTGCTGCAGCACGTCAAGGACGGCTTGCCCGGCTGGCCCGAGCGGGTCAAGGCCATGCAGGAGAACTGGATCGGCAAGAGCGCCGGTGTGCGCTTTGCCTTTACCCATGACATCCGCGGTCAAGATGGCGCTTTGGTGCAAGACGGCCGACTGTATGTGTTCACCACACGGGCCGACACCCTGATGGGTGTGACCTTCTGTGCGGTGGCGCCTGAACACCCGTTGGCGGCTGTGGCCGCCGCGCGCGACCCCAAAGTGGCCGCCTTTGTGGAGGCCTGCAAGCAAGGCGGCACCACCGAGGCGGAACTGGCCACCAAGGACAAGGAAGGTGTGCCCACCGGTTTGTCGGTGACGCACCCGGTGACGGGCGCAGCCGTGCCGGTGTGGGTGGGCAACTATGTGTTGATGGGCTACGGCGACGGCGCTGTGATGGGTGTGCCCGCACACGACGAACGCGACTTCGCCTTTGCCCTGAAGTACGGCCTGCGCATCGAGCAGGTGGTGGCGTTACCCGGCCAAACCTTCGACACCACACGGTGGCAGGAGTGGTACGCCGACAAGCAGGCCGGCCGCTGCGTGAACTCAGGCTTTTTGGATGGCTTGGGCCACGCGCAAGCGGTGGACC
>RFPX01000458.1 GCA_009925955.1 Betaproteobacteria bacterium | reverse complement strand
CGGCCGCTTGGCAGTCACGGCCAGGGTGGTTGGGCGGCGCGGCGGTGGCCCGCGAGGACGCTGCCCGCTCCGTGCCCATCCACGACTGGGTGGGCCGCAGCGGACAGCCGGTGAGGCTGCAGGGCTTCGATCAAGCCTTGGTGCTGGTGGTCCTGGTCTTGATGGCCCTGGGCCTGGTGATGGTGTATTCGGCCTCGGTGGCCCTGCCCGACAACCCCCGCTTTGCCCGCTACACGCCCACCCACTTCCTCAGCCGTCACCTCCTGTCCATCGGCGTGGCCACCGCTGCCGCGCTGGTGATGCTGCAAATTCCGATTCGGGTGTGGGAGCGCTACGCGCCGCACCTCTTTGTACTGGCCCTGGTCCTCCTGGTCATCGTGTTGATCCCCTTCATTGGCAAGGGCGTCAACGGTGCGCGGCGCTGGATCCCACTGGGCATCATGAACTTCCAGCCCAGCGAGTTGGCCAAGCTGGCCATTGCCATGTATGCCGCGAACTACATGGTGCGCAAGATGGACGCCCGAGAGAACTTCATGCGCGCGGTGTTGCCTATGGGGGTTGCGCTGGGCGTGGTGGGCGTGCTGCTGCTGGCCGAGCCCGACATGGGCGCGTTTATGGTGATCGCCGCCATTGCCCTGGGCATCCTGTTCCTGGGCGGGGTGAACGGCCGCATGTTCTTCCTGAGTGTGGCCATCCTCCTGGGCGCCTTCGTGCTCATGATCGTTTTCAGCGAATTCCGCCGCGAGCGCATCTTCGCCTACCTCGACCCTTGGAATCCCGCCCATGCCCAGGGCAAGGCCTATCAACTCACGCACTCCCTGATCGCCTTTGGCCGCGGCGAAATCTTCGGCCAGGGCTTGGGCAACAGCGTGGAAAAGCTCTACTACCTGCCCGAGGCCCACACCGACTTCTTGATGGCGGTGCTGGGTGAAGAGTTGGGCTTCATTGGCGTGCTCTTTGTGATCGTGGCCTTCTTCTGGCTCACGCGCCGCGTGTTCAGCATCGGGCGTCAAGCCATCGCCATGGACCGAGTCTTTGCCGGTCTGATGACACAGGGCATTGGCATCTGGATTGGCGTTC
>RFPX01000457.1 GCA_009925955.1 Betaproteobacteria bacterium | reverse complement strand
AGCGATTCAAGCCTGCCTGAGCAGGCCCCTTGAGCAGGCCCAGGCGTATGCGCCGGGCCTGGCCATCCACAGCGCCCGGCACGAACAGCAGTATTCGCGCCTGTTCCGATCCTGAAGAAAGAGGACTCCATGCCCCACTTGCACCACATTCCTGGCCGCACCAAACACCACCCCCCCTTGCGCGTGGGTATCGGTGGCCCCGTGGGTTCGGGCAAGACCACGCTGTTGGAAATGCTGTGCAAGGCCATGCGCGAGCGCTGGAACCTGGTGGTCATTACCAACGACATCTACACCAAGGAAGACCAGCGCCTGCTGACGGTGGCTGGGGCCTTGGAACCCGAGCGCATCATGGGCGTGGAAACCGGGGGGTGCCCGCACACCGCCATCCGTGAAGACGCGTCGATCAACCTGGAGGCCGTGGACCGGATGCTGGCGCAGTACCCTGATGCCGACATCGTGTTCATCGAGTCCGGCGGCGACAACCTGGCCGCCACCTTCAGCCCGGAGTTGTCCGACCTCACCTTGTATGTGATCGATGTGGCCGGTGGCGAAAAGATCCCGCGCAAGGGCGGCCCCGGCATCACCAAGAGCGACCTGCTGGTGATCAACAAGATCGACCTGGCGCCGCTGGTGGGCGCCAACCTGGACATCATGCGGGCCGACACCGAGCGCATGCGCCCACAAGCCGATGGGCGGCGGCCCTATGTGATGACCAACCTGCGAACCCAACAAGGGCTGGACCAGGTGATTCGCTTTATCGAGGGGCGCGGCCTGTTGGCGTGAGCGAAAGGGGCCCTTTGGGGTGCGCCGTTGGGGCTTCTTGGCCCCATGCTCAGACGTCCATGGCCGGGCGATGCTCCTCGTCTGGGACGAAGCGCCAGCGGCCCACCAGCAAGAGCAGCACCGTGAACACGGCGGTGAACATCAGCAGCACCGACAGTGCGGAACCCCACTCATCCCCAAAAGCACCAAAGGCACTGGCCCGAACGGCCCGCACCGACCAGGTGAAGGGCAGCCAGGGGCTGATGGCCGCATAGAACTCACTGGTCAACTCAATGGGCATGACGCCGCCGGCGGCCGA
>RFPX01000456.1 GCA_009925955.1 Betaproteobacteria bacterium | reverse complement strand
CCGCGGCGGCGGAATTCGTCCACCACGCCTGCAGCCAAGGGCGCCTCGGGGCCCACCACGGTGAGCTCCACCTTGTTGGCCAGGGCGAATTCCGCCAGGGCCGCAATGTCGGTCACGCCGTTGTACGGAATGTTGGTGAGGTTCACATCCAAGGCGGTGCCGCCATTGCCTGGCGCCACAAACACCTTCTGGGCCTTGGGGCTGCGCGACAGCTTCCAGGCCAGGGCGTGCTCACGCCCGCCACCGCCGATCACCAAAATGTTCATGCGTCGATCTCGGCGTTGTGAAACACGTTCTGCACGTCATCGAGGTCTTCGATGACGTCCAGCAGTTTCTGCATGCGCGCACCTTCGTCCCCGCTCAGGCTGATGGTGTTCTCAGCCCGCATGGTCACTTCCGCCAACTCGGCCTTCAAGCCGGCAGCCTCCAAGGCTTTGCCCACGGCTTCGAAGTCGGCTGGCGCGGTGATGACTTCAATGGCGCCGTCTTCACCGGTCAACACATCTTCAGCACCGGCCTCCAGGGCCACTTCCATCACCCGGTCTTCACTGGTGCCCGGGGCCAGGATGAACTGCCCACAGTGCTTGAACTGAAAAGCCACCGAACCCTCGGTGCCCAGGTTGCCGCCGTACTTGGAAAACGCATGTCGCACCTCGGCCACCGTGCGCACCCGGTTGTCGGTCATGCAATCCACGATCACCGCAGCGCCTCCGATGCCATAGCCCTCGTAGCGGATCTCCTCGTAGGTGACCCCGTCCAGGTTGCCGGTGGCCTTGTCGACGTTGCGCTTGATGTTGTCGGCCGGCATGTTGGCCGCCTTGGCCTTGTCGATGGCCAGGCGCAAGCGGGGGTTCATGTTCACATCGCCGCCACCGGCGCGGGCGGCCACGATGATTTCACGGGTCAGGCGTGTCCAGACCTTGCCGCGCTTTTCATCTTGTCGGCCCTTGCGGTGCTGAATATTGGCCCATTTGGAATGTCCGGCCATGCCGAAGGCTCCTCGGTGCGAGGGGTGCTGCCAGCTGGTGCAGGCGCGCCCTCTTGGTGTGGGGAATGCGGGTTCGCTAGACTGCAATTCTAG
>RFPX01000455.1 GCA_009925955.1 Betaproteobacteria bacterium | reverse complement strand
TCCATCATGGGCAGCTTCTTCGGCGCGGCCTTTATCGTGGTCCTGCCCATCTTTCTGAATCAGTTTCTGCCCGCTGCGGGTGACTTGGTGGGCGTGGACATCAGCACCGCCATGGTGGCCCATGCTGAACTCATGATCTTCGGTGGGCTGATCGTCTTTTTCCTCATCGTAGAGCCTCACGGCTTGGCTCGACTGTGGTCCACCGCCAAGGAGAAGTTGCGGCTGTGGCCCTTCCCCCACTGACGATTCCTGCAATGGCCGACGGGCCTGTTTATTCCCAGCGGCACTGACGAGTGCCACCTCATGACCAACCGAACGGAGACAACCATGAAGTTCAAATCGATCGCAATGGGCGCGGCGTTGGCGGCGGCCACCTTGAGCGCCTTGATGTCCGGTGCGCCGGCCATCGCGCAGTCCAAGGTTCAGTTCTTTCCGAGCCTGACCGGCCGCACGGGCCCGGTAGCCCCAAATGCCACGCCGTTTGCCAACGGCTATGCCGACTACATGAAGCTGGTCAACGCACGTGGAGGCATCAATGGCGTCATGACACTGGTGGAAGAGTGCGAGACCGCCTACGCCACCGACCGTGGTGTGGAGTGCTACGAGCGCCTGAAGGGCAAGCACGGCGGCGCCACGGTTTTCCAACCGCTGTCCACCGGCATCACCTTCGCGCTGACGGAGAAGATCCCCAACGACAAGATCCCCATGATCACCTCCGGCTACGGCCGCAGCGACAGTGCCGACGGCGGCGTGTTCAAGTGGAACTTCCCCCTGATTGGTCACTATTGGGTGGCCGGCGACACGGTGCTGCAGCACATCGCCAACAAAGAAGGCGGTTGGGACAAGCTCAAGGGCAAGAAGATTGCGGTCGTCTATCACGACAGCCCGTTCGGCAAAGAAGTCCTGCCCATCGTCACCGAGCGCAGCAAGATGCACGGGTTCGAGATGCAGCTTTTGCCGGTGCCCGCCCCTGGTGTCGAGCAAAAGGCGATCTGGCTGCAGGTGCGTCAACAGCGCCCGGACTTCGTGATCATGCAAACCTGGGGTGTCATGACCGCCACCGCCATCAAGGAAGCCGTGGCCAC
>RFPX01000454.1 GCA_009925955.1 Betaproteobacteria bacterium | reverse complement strand
TCACCGAACCACTGCTTGAGCACGAAGGCCCACCACAGCAGACCGAAGATCAGCGAGTACATGCCCCAGCCGGCGCCGTTGATCCACTGGCCAGCGCCCAGGATGACGAAGAACAGGCCAATGGCGGCCATCACCGGATGCCGTGAGGGCCCGGGAATGAAGTAGTGCGGTGTTGCGCCGTGGGTGGCTGCGGACATCGTGTTTTCTCCTCGTACCAAAATCAAATTTGCGCCACGCCGCTGGCGACGATCCAGTTCACCAGCCACCAGACGCCCAGCACGAACAAGGCTGCGGCCAGGAGGCCTGCGGCAATCACGTGCACGGGGTTGAGCTGGGACACATCTCGGGCATAACCGTCGGAGCGGCGAATGCCCAGGAACGACCACGCCACCGCCTTGAAGGTCTGCAGCAGCGAGCCCTTGCGGGCCGCCGCATGCTGGAGGTCTTGGCCGTCACCGGGCGTGTTCATGGCGTGTTCCACCGTCAGGACCCCGCAGCGGGGCTGGCCTGTAGGGACGCAGCCTTCACCCCCTTGCCCTTGACCTCAAAGAAGGTGTAGGACAGCGTGATGGTGGTGACGTCCTTGGGCAGCTTGGGGTCGATGACGAAGGCCACCGGCCAGCTGCGCCGCTCCCCCGGGGCCAGGGTGTATTCGTTGAAGCAGAAGCACTCGAGCTTGTTGAAATGCGGCGAGGCCTGCATGGGGGCGTAACTGGGAATGGCCTGCGCGGCCATGGTGCGGTCTTGCACGTTGCGGAACTCGTACATCACCGTGGTGAGCTCACCCGGGTGCACCTGCAAGGACCGCTGCGCGGGCTTGAAGTCCCAGGGGCCACGCGCGTTGGCATCAAACTCCACCGTGATCAGCCGCGAGCGGTCGACCTGGGTGTTGACCATCAGCTGCGCGGCCTGCTGCGGCGTGGACTGCCCGGCGCCCACGCGCTCGGACACCGACAACACGTTGATGCCCAAGGCATCACACACGGCGCGGTAGATGGGCACCAGCGCGTAGCCAAAGCCGAACATCAGGCCGGCAATGACCACGAGCTTGCCCACCATGCGCCGGTTGTCCTGGCGCAGGGCGGTGGCTTGGGT
>RFPX01000453.1 GCA_009925955.1 Betaproteobacteria bacterium | reverse complement strand
CGGCCAGCACTGTTCCCAGGCCCGATGCGGCAGCCCTTCTGCCTGAAGACGTGGCCCGTTTTGAACAGCTTGTGTTTGGGCAGCCGGACCACGCGGCCCGCGTGGCTTGGCACGGCGCTGCGGGTGCCCTTGGCGGCCATCCGGGGGCCGATCACCGTCCGCAAGGGCGGGCGGAGCCAGGGCAGGCGCAGGCGGCCAGCCCGATGGCCTTGACTCCAGCCGACCGTATTGCAGCCACTTTGCACCACTTGTCCTTGGTGCGTGGGCTTTGAAACAGATCGGAACAACGCGAATGATCATCACCTTTGAGGGCCGTGGATCGGCCAGGGGCCTTTGGCGATGGCTCTGCTGGGCTGTTCTGGCCTTGGCCTTGAGCGGTTGTTCGCGCGAGATTCTGCTGCGCGACCTCAACGAGCGCGATGCCAACGAAATCGTGGGCGTGCTGTACAGCAGTTCGATTGAAGCGCAGAAGCTGGCCGATGCGAAAGGCAAGTCCTTCTCGGTTGAGGTCCGCAGCACCGACCTGGCGCGAGCCGTGGCGGTCTTGAGGGCGCTGGGCTTGCCCAAGAGCCCTCGAACCAACCTCAACGAGGTGTTCCGCTCGACTGGTTTTGCCCCCACACCCTTCGAAGAGCGTGTGCGCTACCTCTTCGGCCTGGCGCAGGAGATCGAACGCACCATTTCTCTGATGGAGGGCGTTCTGCAGACACGGGTTCATGTGGTGACGCCTGACGGCGCGTCCAAGATCGTGGATCTGCAACAGGCCAAGGCATCGATCTTCGTGAGCTACGACGACCGTTATGACATTGAGCTGCTCGTACCGCGCATCCGGCGCCTGGTGAGCGACTCCATCGAAGGTCTGTCACCGCAGCGCGTGGAAATTCTGGCCATCCCGTCGCGCATCGATCTCAAACAGGTCACGGAGGTGCCGATCAGCAAGTTTCTCGGCGTGCGCATACACAAGAACGACTATGCGCTGTTTGTGGTGCAGATTGGCTTGCTCTTGGGCTTGCTGGTCGTGAGCGCAGGCCTTCAGTTACTGGCCTATCAGCGCCGGCGGCGGGCGGAGCTTGAAGACGAGGCGGCTGCGCAACCGGCCGC
>RFPX01000452.1 GCA_009925955.1 Betaproteobacteria bacterium | reverse complement strand
ACCCGCTGGTGCATGTCTTGTTGCAGGAAGGCCTTGAGCCGTTCGTGCAGGCGGATCGCCTCGTCCAGCTCCGGGTTCGTGCCGGCCTGGTAGGCGCCGACCTGGATCAGTTCGGCATTGGTCTGGTACAGGCTCCAAAGGCGGCGCATGCGATTGGCCACACGCCAGTCCTCAGGACTCAAGAGGTGCTGCATCACCCGGGAGATCGAACCATTGAGGTCAATGGCTGGGTAATGCGCAGCGTCTGCCAAGCGGCGTGAGAGCATCACCTGGCCATCCAAAGAGGCACGTGCGATGTCCACCACCGGATCTTGGGCATCGTCGCCCTCGGCCAGCACCGTGTAGAGCGCCGTGATCGACCCACGCCCGCCACGGCCCACGCCGCCTCGTTCAATCAGATTGGGCAACAAGGAAAAGACCGAAGGGGGATAGCCCTTGGAGGTCGGTGGTTCACCAACGGCCAGGCCGATTTCCCGTTGGGCGTGCGCCACCCGGGTCAAACTGTCCATGAGCATCAAGACGCTCTGGCCGCGCGCGCGGAAATACTCCGCGATCGCATGGGTCAGGTGTGTGGCCTTCAGGCGCATCACCGGCGACACATTGGCCGGCGCGGCCACCACCACCGATCGACGCAAGCCTTCTTCACCCAGGGTCTCCGTGATGAAGGACTGGACTTCGCGCCCGCGCTCGCCCACCAACCCGATCACCACGACATCGGCCTGCGTGAAGCGTGTGAGCATGCCCAACAACACGCTCTTGCCCACCCCCGACCCGGCGATCAGGCCCAGCCGCTGGCCGCGGCCGATCGTCAACAGCCCATTGATGGCCTTCACACCCACATCCAGGGGTTCGTGTATCGGCCCGCGGTCCATGGGGTTCAAGGCATCACCCAAGAGTGGAACCGACGCTTCACAAACCGGATTGGGTGCACCGTCCAGTGCCTGCCCGCGGCCATCCACCACGCGACCCAGCAGCGCGGGTCCCACCTTGGCTTCAGCCCGGTAGTCCAGCAGCCTCACGGTAGCGCCCGGCCCCACGCCATGTGGCTCTGCATAGGGCATCAGGTACAGGGTCTGATCGTTGAAGCCCACCACCTCGGCTTC
>RFPX01000451.1 GCA_009925955.1 Betaproteobacteria bacterium | reverse complement strand
AGCGTTGGACTATTTCGACCCCGCACGCGAACACGGAGGCGACCTCAGCCGCGCCTTCGCCGTGGCCCGCACGGTCCGCTTCCTGGTGGTGAGCTTCACCACCGACTGGCGCTTCTCGCCGGCACGCTCACGTGAGATTGTCAAGGCCCTGGTCGACAACCAAACGGCGGTGAGCTACGCGGAAATCGACGCCCCGCACGGCCACGACGCCTTCCTGCTGGAAGACCCCCGCTATCACGCGGTGATGCGGCTGCGCTTTGAAGCCATTGCGCGCGAGGTGGGGGCATGAACGTGACAAAGGGATTGCCCGAACACCTGCGCGCCATTGCCGAGCTGGTTCCCCCGGGCTCTCGGGTGCTGGACCTGGGCTGCGGCAAGGGCGAGCTCTTGGCGCATCTGATCGAGCAGCGCGGCTGCAGCGGCTACGGCGTGGAAATCGACGACAGCAACCTACAGGCCTGCGTGGCGCGCGGTGTCGACGTGATCCAACTCAACCTTGAAGACGGCTTGGCCATGTTCGCCGACCGCAGCTTCGATGTGGTGCTGCAGCTGCAGACCCTGCAACACCTGAAGAACACCGAGACCATGCTGCGCGAAACCGCCCGTGTGGGCCGCATGGGCATCGTCAGCTTTCCCAACTTTGCCCATTGGCCCAACCGGCTGTCGGTGCTGCGCGGGCGCATGCCGGTGACCAAGGCCCTGCCCTACCAGTGGTACGACACGCCCAATATCCGCGTGTCCACCTGCCAAGACTTCCAGGAGCTGGCCCAGCGCAACGGTCTGCGCATCCTGCAGCACTTCGGCGTGCAGGCTGGCCACCGGGTGGACTGGTGGCCCAACCTGCGGGCCAGCGTGGCCGTCTTTCAGTTCGACAGCCCATTGAGCGCCGCGGGCTGATCAGCCCGGGCGCCCCGGTCCCCTCAGGCGACTTGCGCCTGCTGCACCGTCAGGCGGCTGGCGCCTGGCTCAGCCTCAAGCCGTTTGCGCCTTCTTCACCTTCAGGCGCCAAGCGTGCAGCAAGGGCTCGGTGTAGCCATTGGGTTGCTCCAAACCCTTGAACACCAGGTCGCAAGCGGCCTTGAAGGCCATGGACTTGGACAGGTCGTCGG
>RFPX01000046.1 GCA_009925955.1 Betaproteobacteria bacterium | reverse complement strand
GCGGTGGAGCCCGACTCGGTCAGGGCGATGATGGCCTTGCAGCCCAGATGGTGCGCGGTGAACAGCGCCCCCATGGCGATGCTCTGGTCAATGCGCCCAAAGCGGCGATCGGCCATGTCGGCATCCAAATGGGTCTCTTCGGCCTTCTCGGCCGCCACGCAGATGGCCGACATCGCCTCGACCGTCTCCACCGGGTACTTACCGGCCGCGGTCTCGGCACTGAGCATCACCGCATCGGTGCCATCGAGCACCGCATTGGCCACGTCACTGACTTCCGCGCGGGTGGGCACGGGGTTGGTGATCATGCTCTCCATCATCTGCGTGGCCGTGATCACCACCTTGTCCATCTCGCGCGCCAGCCGGATCATGCGCTTTTGCAGGGCAGGCACAGCCGCGTTGCCCACCTCCACGGCCAAGTCCCCGCGGGCCACCATGATCCCGTCGCTGGCCTTGAGGATGGACTCCAGCAGCGGGATTGCTTCGCTGCGCTCGATCTTGGCGATCAGCCCGGGCTTGTGGCGAAACGGCTCACCCGCCACGTTGGCCAGCTGGCGCGCCATCTCCATGTCCGTGGCACTCTTGGGAAAGCTCACCGCGATGTATTCGCACTGAAAGGACACCGCCGTCTTGATGTCCTCCATGTCCTTGGCCGTCAGGGCAGGCGCGGTCAAACCGCCACCTTGCTTGTTGATGCCCTTGTTGTTGGACAACTCGCCACCGATGCGCACCACGGTGTGCACCGCTTCGCCGCGCACGCTGTCCACTTCCAACACCAGCAGGCCGTCGTTGAGCAGCAGCACATCGCCGGGCTTCACGTCACGCGGCAGCTCCTTGTAGTCCAGCCCCACCCGCTCATTGGTGCCCAGGCCGGTGTAGCCCCCGTCCAGAATGAAGGCCTGCCCATTGCGCAGCTCGGTCTTGTTGCCCTCGAACTTGCCCACCCGGATCTTGGGGCCCTGCAGATCGGCCATGATGGCCACCGCCTTGCCCGCCCGCAAGGCCGCCTCGCGCACCATGGTGGCGCGGTCGATGTGGTCCTGTGCGGATCCGTGCGAAAAATTCAGCCGCACCACATCCACCCCGGCGGCGATCAGCTTGTCCAACACCGCTGGTGTGGACGAGGCTGGGCCCAGGGTGGCCACAATCTTGGTTTGACGCAGCATGACGACTCCGCTTGTAACTTTGTTTCATTCTCACACGGGTCGCCGCCGGCATGGTTACCGCGCCGGTACGGCCGGCCAGGGGGCCCCAGACGCCCTGTGCCCTCAGCCCGCGGCGCGGCGCTCCAGGATCTCGAAGGCCGGCAGCGTCTTGCCCTCCAGCACCTCCAAGAAGGCCCCGCCGCCTGTTGAGATGTAGCCCACCTGCTGCTCGATGCCGTACTTGGCGATGGCGGCCAAGGTGTCGCCTCCGCCGGCGATGCTGAAGGCGGTGCTCTTGGCAATGGCACGCGCGACGGTTTCGGTGCCCTGTGCAAAGGCGTCGAACTCGAACACGCCCACCGGACCGTTCCACACGATGGTGCCCGCTGACATGAGCCGCTGGGCCAAGAGCGCGGCGGTCTGTGGTCCGATGTCCAAGATCAGGTCATCATCGGCCACGTCGGTGGCCGCTTTCACCGTGGCGGGTGCATCGGCTGCAAAGGCCTTTGCACACACCACGTCCACCGGAATCGGCACCTCGGCCCCCCGCGCTTTCATGGCCGCGATCACGGCGCGCGCCTGGTCCACCAGGTCCGGTTCGGCCAGGCTCTTGCCAATCTTCAGGCCCGCCGCCAGCATGAAGGTGTTGGCGATGCCGCCGCCCACGATCAGACCATCCACCTTGTCCGACAGGCTTTGCAGGATGGTCAGCTTGGTCGACACCTTGGACCCGGCCACGATGGCCAGCAGCGGCCGCTTCGGATCAGCCAAGGCCCGGCTGATCGCGTCCATCTCGGCGGCCAGCAGGGGGCCGGCGCAGGCCACGGGCGCGAACTGGGCCACGCCATACGTGCTGGCCTCTGCGCGGTGGGCCGTACCGAACGCGTCGTGCACGAAGATGTCGCACAGCGCGGCCATCTGGCGGGCCAGGGCTTCGTTGTTCTTCTTCTCGCCGGGGTTGACGCGGCAGTTCTCCAGCAGCACCACCTGCCCGGGTTGCACGTCCACACCACCCACCCAGTTGGAGCGCAGCGGCACCTCGCGGCCCAGCAACTCGCCCAAGCGCTGAGCCACCGGCCCCAGGCTGTCTTCGGGCTTGAAGGCCCCCTCGGTGGGCCGCCCCAGATGCGACGTCACCATCACCGCCGCACCGGCCTTCAGGGCCATGTCGATACAGGGGATGGACGCACGCACCCGGGTGTCTTCGGTGATGCGGCCTTGCTCATCCTGGGGCACGTTCAGGTCGGCGCGGATGAACACCCGCTTGCCGGCCACCTGGCCCTGTTTCACCAAGTCAGAAAAGCGCAGCACCTTCATCAAACCCTCTTGCAGTATCAGTCGACCGAGGCGGCCAGTGTAGTGGCGCGCACCCGCGCTACCAGCCCAAACCCACGCGCAGGACCAGCATCACCGCCGTGCCACTGAGGATGGTTCCCAGAACGTCGCGCCGCCAGAAAAACCACAACACCGCCACCGCAACGGCCGGCAACCGTGCGTCCTGCCAGGTCTGCAGCCACTGCCCTTGTGGGTCCATCAGCACGGAAGGCGCGATGATGGCCACCAAGGCTGCCAAGGGCGCGTGGCGCAGGCCCTCGCGCAACCACTGCGGAATGGGCCACTCTCGCTCGGAGATGAAGAAGAAGCCCCGGGTGAACACCGTGACCGCCGCCAAGCCCAGGATGGCCAGCACCTGCTCGAACGTGCTCATGGTGCATCCCTGCCCAAGGCGGTGGCCGAGGCGGATGGGCCTTGTGCATCAGGGGCCCGACCTCCACGCGCGCCGCCATCGCCGGGGCCTGGCCTTTTGCGCTGATGGTCCAGAACCATGCCCAGCGCCACACCGGCGGCAATGGCCACCACGATGTTCAAGCGCAGCGGCCAGGCATAAGCGGCCAGTGCGGCCGCGCCCGCCACCACCGCGGTCATCACGGTGATGCGGTCGGTGATCAAGGAGCAACTCAAGGCCAAGAGGGCCAGGGTGCCCGCAAAGCCGATGCCCCAGTGCTCCGGGATGGAATCCGCCAGGAAGATGCCCAGCATCGAAGCGGTTTGCCAGGCCACCCAGTTCATGACCGCACCACCCCAGAAGTAGGCCAGCACCTCGTGCCGGGTGGACTCATCGGGTCCGTCCTTCAGGCCGCCGTGGCGCTTCATGAACAGCACGTAGCCCATGTCGGTTGCCAAGTAGCCGTGCCACAGGCGTTGAGGGCGGCTCAGGTGCTTGAAGAAGGGACGCCACTGCGCACTGAAGATCACAAAGCGCAGGTTCACGCACAACGCAGTGGCCCAGATGAGCCACAAGGGGGCACCCATGGCCAACAGGGGCAGCGACGCCAGTTGTGCGCTGCCCGCGTACACCACCAGGCTCATGAACACCGACAGGGGCACGCCCAGGCCTGAGTTCACCATGGCCATGCCCGTGACCAGCCCCCAGGCCGCCATGCCCAGGGAAACCGCAGCCATCTCGCGCGCGCCGCGGGCAAAGGCCGGCTCACGCCACAGCGGGGTTCTCTCGTAGGGCACGCTCATGGACGCATTGTCCATGGTGAGCCCGCGCAGCGGTTCTAGGAACCGCGGTGCTGCGGAATCAAGCCCGCATCGACGCGGCCAATGCCAACAGTCGCGCCACGCGCTCTTCCGTGGCCGGATGGGTGCTGAACAGGCCGCGCAGCCCACCGCCCGACAAAGGATTGACGATCATCATCTGCGCGGTCTCGGGGTGCCGCTCGGTGGCCTCCAACGGAATGCCTCGGGCATAACGGTTGATCTTGTCCAGGGCTGAGGCCAAGGCACGGGGGTCACCTGAAATCTCCGCACCGCCCCGATCGGCCTCGAACTCCCGCGCACGGCTGATGGCCATCTGAATCAGGCTGGCCGCCAAGGGTGCCAGGATCATCACGGCAATGGTGGCAATCGGGTTGCTGGGCCGCCCCTCGCTGTCCCGCGAGCCGAACATCATCGCAAAGTTGGCCAACATCGAAATCGCGCCGGCCATGGTGGCACTGATGGTGGAGATCAGGATGTCGCGGTGCTTCACGTGCGCCAACTCGTGCGCCATCACGCCGCGCAGCTCCCGCTCGTTGAGCACCCGCATGATGCCGGTGGTGGCCGCCACCGCCGCGTGGTGTGGGTTGCGTCCCGTGGCAAAGGCATTGGGCGCCTCTTCGTCGATGATGTACACGCGCGGCATGGGCAGTTCGGCCTTTTGCGCCAACTCACGCACCATGCGGTAGAAGCCCGGCGCGGTGTTTTCGTCCACCTCGCGGGCGTTGTACATCTTCAGCACCATCTTGTCCGAGAACCAGTAGCTGAAGAAGTTCATGCCCAGGGCCACCAGCAAAGCCAGCACCATGCCCTGCTGCCCCCCCATGGCCTGACCCACCGCCATAAACAGGGCGGTGATGGCGGCCATCAGCATGGCGGTTTTCATCAGATTGAACATGGCAGGCCTCGCAAAGTCGAATGGACCCAGGCGGTTGAACCTGAGCAGACCCGCGTTAGATGCGGCCCGCCGGCGCAAGTTCAAGGGCTGTCGCTGTTGCGCAGACGCCCCGCAATGCCCGCACTATTGCAAACACACACCCGCGGCCCAGTGCAGCGACTGCGCCACGGTGGAAGCAGGCTGCCGACGCCCGCCGGCGCGTTGCAACTCCAGCAGCATCAAGCTGCCCTGACCACACGCCACTTCCACGCCATCGGGCTGCACCGCCAGCACGGTGCCGGGCATCACCGGCTGTGCGGCCACCGCATTCGAAGAAGGGCCCGGCCTTGCTTGGGCCTTCCACACCTTCAGCACCTCATCGCCGAAGCGGGCTGTGGCCCCAGGAAAGGGGTCAAAGGCTCGGATGCGGCGCTCCAAAGACAGGGCCGGCTGGCTCCAGTCCAAAGGGGCCTCAGCCTTCTCGATCTTGTGGGCGTAACACACCCCTTCTTCGGCTTGGAGCCTGGGCTGCAGACCTCCGCAGGCCAGCAGTTCCAGGGCCTCCACCATCAAGCGCCCGCCCACATCGGCCAGCTTGTCGTGCAGACTGGCCGTGGTCTCCTGCGGCGCCAAGTCCACGGGTTCCATCAGCAACACCGGGCCGGTGTCCAAGCCTTCGTCCATCTGCATGATGGTCACCCCACTGCGCGGGTCGCCCGCCTGCACCGCGCGGTGGATGGGGGCCGCACCGCGCCAACGCGGCAGAAGCGACGCGTGGATGTTCAGGCATCCGTGGGGCGGCGTGTGCAGCACCCAGGCCGGCAGGATCAAGCCATAGGCGGCCACCACCATCACCTGGGCACCGGTGGCCTGCAGGGCCGCCTGGGCTTGCGCCGCATCTTGCGACCACCGCCCATCGAGTTTCAGGCCCCGCGGCTGCGCCACGGCCAAGCCATGTTCCAGCGCCAACTGCTTGACTGGGGAAGCCTGCAACTTCATGCCCCGCCCCGCCGGGCGGTCGGGTTGTGTCAGCACCAAGGGCACCTCAAAGCCTGCCGAGAGCAAGGCCTGCAAAGCCTTGGCGGCGAATTCAGGGGTGCCAGCAAAAGCCACCTTCATGGCCGTGCCCCTCCCCGAAGCGGCTTCGGGCTGCGCCGAGGCTGCACAGCGGGCGCCGGCACCATCAGCGCAACTGCGCGAGTTCCTCGCGCGTGCGCTTGATCATCTTGGACTTGATGCGGTCACGCTTGAGCAGGCTCAGGTACTCCACGAACACCTTGCCCACCAAGTGGTCCATCTCATGCTGCACGCAGATCGATGCAAGCCCCTCGGCCTTGAACTCAATGGCTTGTCCATCGCGGTCCAGCGCGCGAACGGCCACCCAGAGATGGCGCTCCACCTTGTCATACGTTTGCGGCACCGACAGGCAGCCCTCCTCACCGACTTTCATCTCCGGGCTGCGCTCAATGATCTCGGGGTTGATCAGCACCACGGCTTGGTCGCGTGAGTCTGAGGTGTCCATCACGATGAGCCGCTCGTGCACGTCCACCTGCGTGGCAGCCAGGCCTACGCCATCGGCGGCGTACATGGTCTCCAGCATGTCCTGAGCCAGTTGGCGAATGCGGTCATCGACCTGGGCCACTGGCTTGGCCACGGTGTGCAAGCGAGGGTCGGGGTAGCGGAGGATGGACAGTGTGCTCATGGTCAACGGTGGGCGTTCTGGCAAGTCCCCAATTGGGGGACACACCCATGAACGAAGGGCTTGAGGCGAGGCAAGCCCGTTCTCAGAATGATCGAATGACACGATTGTGCCCTGCCACTCACGGCCATGATGAACCTCGCTCAGGATGAACTGCAGGCCTGGCTGGCCTTGGCCAGTGGGGGGCTGGCGGCGCGGCAACGCGCACGTCGGCTGCTGGCGCACTTTGGTGGGCCGTTGCAGGTCTGGGCCGCCAGCGACGCCGAATGGCAAGTGGCGCTCGAGGGTGATCGCGGTGAGGGCCTGCGGCCCCAGTTTGGCGCGATGCACAGCACCGCGCTGCACACCCTGGCCTGGTTGGCCGCCAGCCCTTCGCACCACGTGCTGTGCCTGGGAGATCCACACTACCCCGCCGCCTTGCTGGAAAGCCCCGACCCGCCGCTGTTGCTCCATGCCGTCGGTCGGCTGGCGTCCTTGGGCCACCCGGCGGTGGCCTTGGTGGGCAGCCGCCACGCCACCCCTGCAGGGCAGCGCTTGGCCGGCCGCTTGGCGGCGGAGCTGGCGGTTTTGGGCGTGGCGGTGGTGTCCGGGCTGGCCGTGGGCATCGACGCGGCTGCGCATGAGGCGACCCTGACCACGGGTGGGCCCGGCGCCACCATCGCGGTGGTGGCCAGCGGCTTGGATGCGGTCTATCCCCGTCAGCACCGCGGGCTGTTTCAGCGTATCGCAGAAGCCGGATTGGTGGTGAGTGAGCACCCACTCGGTACACCTGCGCTTCCCGCTTACTTCCCCCAGCGCAATCGCATCATTGCGGGCCTTTCGTGCGCCGTGGTGGTGGTCGAGGCCACGCTGCGTTCGGGCTCCCTCATCACCGCCCGCTTGGCCAGCGAAGCGGGTCGCGACGTCTTTGCGGTGCCGGGGCCACTGAGTTCGGCCCAGTCTGCAGGGTGCAACCGATTGATCAAGAGCGGCGCAGGGCTTTTGGAACACGTAGGGGACATCGTCGAGTCGCAACCGTGGGCCTTCAGCGCCGAGGTGCGCCAAGCCGTGGCACCACCTGGCCGGCGCAAGAAGCGCCACAGCACCGCACCTGCTGGCTTTGGGCTCCTGGATGAGCCGCTGCGGGATCAGGCTCCCCTGCCCGAAGGCGCCGGGCACGGGGCCCTGCTGCAGCCGGCAGGCCCTGGCGGCCTGTCGCCATCTTCCTGGTCACGCGTGAGCAGGATGCTTCGAGCCAAGCCCTGCGACCTGCCCGAGTTGGCAGGTGCTGTTTCGGAGAGCGCTTCAGCGGTGTCGCACACCCTGCTCATGGCGGAACTGCAGGGCCTGGTGGCCCGGCTTCCGGGCAGCTTGTACCAGTGGTGTGGGGAGACTTGAGCAGCCCCAAAGCCCATGCAGGTTTGCCCCTTCCATTCCGATGCGGCTGCTGTATAGTCAATCGCATGTTCGACGTTCTGGTCTATCTCTACGAGAACTATTGGCGCCCTGACGCCTGTCCAGACCACGACCAGCTCAGCCGCAAGCTCACGGCCGTGGGCTTCGATTCCGACGAGATCCAGGAAGCTTTGTCCTGGTTGGACGGCCTCACCACCACCGCCCAAGGGTATGTGGGTGAGCAGTCTGAGCACAGCACGCGCCTTTACACCGCCTCCGAGCGGGAAATGCTCGGCAGCGATTCCCTGGCCTTCATCAGCTTTCTGGAGTCGGCCGGCGTGTTGCCGCCCCCAATGCGCGAGATGGTGATCGACCGTGCCATGGCCGTGTCGGGAGATGGCTTGGAGCTCGACGACATCAAGATCATCGTCCTGATGGTGTTTTGGAGCTTGGGCGAAGAGCCCGACGCGTTGATTCTGGACGAACTCTTCGTCCATCCGGAAGACCGCCTCTACCACTGAATCTCGCCGCGTCGTTCGACGTGCGGTTTCGTGGTTTACGGTTTTGACCCCCGCAAAAACCAAACCCCCTACACCGGAGGGTGAGGGGGTTGTGGGGGGGATATTAGCCTGACGATGTCCTACTTTCACACGGGAATCCGCACTATCATCGGCGCAGAGGCGTTTCACGGTCCTGTTCGGGATGGGAAGGAGTGGGACCACCTCGCTATGGTCATCAGGCTTAACCGGTTACTTGGCCACCTTGCAGCGCCCAAGCCAATTCAATAGAGCCAAATCAGATTATTTTGATCGCGCCACACAGGGCAGAACACGCTCTCACTTCAATCAGTGACGATCGCGAACTTCAAAGTTATAGGGTC
>RFPX01000450.1 GCA_009925955.1 Betaproteobacteria bacterium | reverse complement strand
GGCCAGCACCGTGTAGC
The DNA here is from genome assembly GCA_009925955.1 of Betaproteobacteria bacterium. Taxonomy (GTDB): domain Bacteria; phylum Pseudomonadota; class Gammaproteobacteria; order Burkholderiales; family Burkholderiaceae_C; genus RFTU01. The sequence goes on along the minus strand of RFPX01000450.1, from coordinate 1,092 downwards.
CCAAGGCCACGCCCATGTTGCGCAGCACGGTGGAGTCGGTGAGGTCACGCTGCCAGCGGCTGATGGGCAGCTTTTGCGACAGGTGGGTGAGCATCGCATTGGCCAGGCCCAGGTTGCCTTCGGCATTCTCGAAGTCGATCGGGTTCACCTTGTGCGGCATGGTGCTGCTGCCGATCTCGCCTTCCTTCGTCCTTTGCTTGAAGTACCCCAGGGAGATGTAGCCCCACACGTCTCGCGCGAAGTCGATGAGAACGGTGTTGCAGCGCGTGAGCGAATCGAACAGCTCGGCCATGCCGTCATGCGGCTCGATTTGAATGGTGTAGGGATTGAAGTGCAGGCCCAGGCGCTGCTCCACGACACCGCGCGCAAACCCTTCCCAGTCAAAGTCGGGCCAGGCTGCCAGGTGGGCGTTGTAGTTGCCCACCGCGCCGTTCATCTTGGCCGGCAGCGGCACCTGGGCAATCCGCTGGCGCGCCGTGCGCAGGCGCGCCACCACATTGGCGAGTTCCTTGCCCACGGTGGTGGGGCTGGCCGTTTGCCCGTGCGTGCGGCTGAGCATGGGCAGGTCGGCCATCTCATGCGCCATGGCCTGCAGGTGCTGCACGATACCGTCCAGGGCCGGCAGCACCACCTGCTCACGCGCGCCCTTGAGCATCAGGGCGTGGCTGGTGTTGTTGATGTCCTCGCTGGTGCAGGCAAAGTGCACAAACTCCGAGGCCGCTTGCAACTCTGGGGTGGCTTTCAGCCGTTCCTTGATCCAGTACTCCACCGCCTTGACATCGTGGTTGGTGGTCTTCTCGATGTCCTTGATGGCCTGTGCATCGGCTTCCGAAAAGCGCAGCACCAGCCCTCTGAGCAGGCCGCGGGCGGCCTCGCTCAGGGGTTTGAATTCATCGAAACCCGCGTCGCTCAGGGCGATGAACCACTCCACCTCCACCTGCACGCGCCGGTGCATGAGGCCAAACTCGGACAGGAAAGGGCGCAGGGCCGCCACCTTGGGCGCGTAGCGGCCGTCCAGTGGAGAAAGGGCAGTCAGGGCGGAAACGTTCATGGGAGATGCGCCGGCGGGTAATCCTCAATTTTAGGCGGCTG
>RFPX01000449.1 GCA_009925955.1 Betaproteobacteria bacterium | reverse complement strand
TATTCGCGAAGTCACCGACAAACCCATTCGCTACGTGGTGCTCACCCACTACCACGCGGTGCGGGTCTTGGGGGCCAGCGCCTACAAGGCCGAGGGCTGTCAGCAGGTCATCGCCAGCCAAGACACGTATGACCTCATCGTCGAGCGCGGCGAGCAGGACAAGGCCAGTGAAATCGGCCGTTTTCCGCGCCTGTTTCGCAATGTTGAGACGGTGCCGGCCGGCCTGACCTGGCCCACCCTCACCTTCAGCGGCAAGATGACGCTGTGGTTGGGCACGCTTGAGGTCCAGCTGCTGCAGCTGGGCCGTGGCCACACCAAGGGCGACACGGTGGTGTGGCTGCCCGGTGAGCGCGCCATGCTCTCAGGCGACCTCGTGGAGTTCGACGCCACGCCCTATGCGGGCGATGCCTACTTTCAGGACTGGCCCCAAACCCTGCGCAACATCGCAGCCTTGGAGCCTCGCGCCCTGGTGCCCGGCCGCGGCCCGGCCCTGGTGGGCCGCGATCAGGTGGAAAAGGGCTTGCAGGTCACGCGGGAGTTCGTCAGCGACCTGTACGCCAGCGTGAAGGAAGGTGCCGCCGCAGGTCGCGACCTCAAGGCCGTGTACCGCGCCACCTATGAGCGCCTGAAGCCCAAGTACGGCGGCTGGGTCATCTTCGACCACTGCATGCCCTTCGATGTGACCCGCGCCTACGACGAAGCCACGGCGCATCCGCATCCGCGCATCTGGACGGCCGAGCGCGACCGTCAGATGTGGGAAACGCTGGAGGGTTGAGGCGTGCGGCCGTTGCTGGTGAGGGGTCCTCATGCACCGTGCCTTTGAATACCCGCGGTTTGAGTACCGGCGCCCGCCTGAGATGGGCGCACCGGATGCGGGCCGCCACCCCCACCCGCTGATCATCGTGGGCGCGGGCGGACACGCCCGCGAGACCGCCTACGCCTTCTTGCTGTCTGCCCCTGCTGACCGCTTCATCGGATTCCTTGACGACCGTGCCACCGGTTCCACGCCCGAGGGCTGGCCCATTCTTGGATCGATCGACTCGGCGCGATCACACTTGAGTGCGCGCTTTCTTGTCGCCATCAACGATCCTCGCACGCGGCGCACCGTGG
>RFPX01000448.1 GCA_009925955.1 Betaproteobacteria bacterium | reverse complement strand
CGCCCCAGGTCCGGTGCATGAGCCAGCCGATGTAGGTGGCCAGCTGCTGGGCCTCAGGCCCGGGTAGCAGCATGCAGTAGTTCAGGGCGTGCAGAAAGCGCGCCTCGCTGATCCACCGCCGGCGCTCAACCAACTCGGCATGCATGATCGCAATCTGCCCAGCGGGCCCACCAAAGCTGATGAAGCCCAGCTTGAGCCAAAAGCGCGTGGCTTCCCAAAAGGTCACTCCACAGGCCGGGTCGGGCTGACCGGATGGCGCGGGTGGTGGAGAGGTCTCAGGTGCGAGTGACATGGTGACGCGCCTCAGTCAGTCGACCCGGGTCGCAATATGCAGCTCCAAAGCTTCGGCCGGACGTATCCAGTCAATGGAATGACAAGAGGTCTTCATCGCCCGCTCAAACACAGCCTCACCCGATTCGGCCAAGACCTCGCGCAGGTAGCGACGCTTAGACTTGCTGGCGCTGTCCTGTGAACTGCTGTAGCAGGTCTTGCGCGCATTGGGATCTTCGGCGCTTGAACTGCTGGACTGGTGAAGTCCAATGCGCGCACGCGAACCAATCAGGTGGCGCTCTCGTCCGCCCATGAAAATCAGGGCGCAAGAGGAGGCACAAGACCGCGCAACGACGGTGGAGTAGCCTTCCAGGCGAATGGCACGGCCCAGTTCAATCCCGTCGGGCAAACTGCCACCGGGTGACTCCAAGACAATCCACGGCTCCATGCACCCAAGCGCCCTTGCTCGTTCCACCACGCGGTGAAACACTCGGTTAGCATCTCGGGTGATACGACCCTGCAGCGCAATCACGCAGCGGGGCAACATGGCTTCCCGAAACAAAAAACGCCCGCCTTCAAACTTGAACTCCTGCTGCTCATCGGGTGGCAGTAGACGCAGCCGGTCCCTGGCCTGTTGAACCAAGGGCACCACTGATGGATCGGCAACTGGCGCAGCAACCAGGCGACCAAGCCAGAATCTCGCACTGGCCACACTGCGCGGCAGCCCTTGGCCAGACTCATAAAGCCGAGCAACCGCCAGCTGGGCATCCAGGTCACCTTCCTGAGCAGCCTGCAGGTACCAAAAGCCGGCCTGTTTCAGGTCCGGTGCCTGGCCTCCTG
>RFPX01000447.1 GCA_009925955.1 Betaproteobacteria bacterium | reverse complement strand
ACTTCCTGGTCAATCCCGGCAGGGGGCCGTCACGGGCAACCCGCGGCTGCGCACACGGGCGTCCCTGTTGGGTCGCATCCAGGTGGGTGAGTTTTCATCCATCGTGGGCATCATCAAACGGGCACAACTGGCCTATGGCCGCTTGTTTGCCGTTTCCGGGGTCTGCGTGATGTTTCGCAGCACGGCCTTGAAGGACGTGGGCTACTGGTCGCGCGAGACGCTGACCGAGGACATCGACATCAGCTGGAAGCTGCAATTGCACCGGTGGGACGTGGGCTTTGAGCCCGCAGCCACTTGCTGGATCCTGATGCCCGAAACCCTCAAGGGCCTGTGGAGCCAACGCCTGCGCTGGGCCACGGGTGGCGCGCAGGCCATCATCAAGTACCGGGGCATCTGGCTGTCATGGCGCCACTGGGACATGTGGCCCATCTACCTGGAGTACCTCAGCAGCCTGGTGTGGGCTTATGCGATGGGCTTGGTACTGGTGCTGTGGCTGCTGGGCTTGGTGGTTCCGCTGCCGATGGCCTGGTCGGCGCAGTCGATGATCCCCGGCTGGACCGGCATGCTGATTGCCACCACCTGCCTGCTTCAGACCCTCCTGGCCATGATGCTGGATGCTCGATACGACCACCGTTTGTGGCGCAACCACTTCTACACCGTGTGGTACCCCTTCGCCTATTGGTTGATGGGCCTGTGCACCACGGTGGTGGCCTTTCCGCGGGCTGTGCTGCGTGGCCGTCAGGAGCGGGGGCGTTGGGTCAGCCCAGACCGGGGATTGGCATGAAAGACGCCGATCGCATCCGATCGCTGTTTGTGCGCCGCGTCTCGCCGCTGGAAGTGCCCCAGCATGTCAAGGTGCGCACCCGCCCGGGCCGGCCATTGATCCGGGAGTACAGCTGGCACCTCAAACCGCGCGTGCGGGCGCTGCTGGGCACCGTGAATGTGCTGATCTGGGCCGTCTGGTTGTTGCTGTTGGGCGTGGTTATGACGTCCCTGGCCTGGAGCATTGGCGTGTGGATGCTGCAGCACGAATGGATCGAGGCCGAGGGTATTCGTGGACTCGCGCGCTTCGTGGAAAACGAGCTTCCCCTGGGCCTGGGCTTTTGCCTG
>RFPX01000446.1 GCA_009925955.1 Betaproteobacteria bacterium | reverse complement strand
GGTGATCGATGTCAACCTGCGTGGCGTGTTTCATTGCAGCCAAGCCGTGGCCGATCACATGGTGCTACAGGGCAGCGGCGTGATCCTCAACGCCAGTTCCATCGTGGGCCTGTACGGCAACTTCGGGCAAACCAACTACGCAGCCAGCAAGTTCGGGGTGATCGGCTTCACCAAAACCTGGAGCCGCGAGCTCGGGCCCAAAGGGGTGCGCGTGAACGCGGTGGCCCCGGGCTTTGTGGCCACCCACATCCTGGACACCATCCCCGAGAAGGTCTTGGCTGAAATGACGCAGGAGGTCCCCCTGCGCCGCCTGGGCAAGCCCGAGGAGATCGCCAGCGTCTACGCCTTCTTGGCCAGCGACGATGCCAGCTACATCAATGGTGCGGTGATTGAGGTGGCCGGCGGCCTGACCATTTGAGGGCCTGGCGGGTCGGCGGCTTGAGCACAGCCGCTCAGCCGGCGTTTGCCAGCCCGCATCACCCCAGGGCGCTTCAAAAACCGCCGACAATTCGTGGGTGAATTACGCCCTCTTTGATGAGGCTGGCAAATTTCTGGCCGGCCGTGTGATGTCCGAAGCGGAGAGTTCGATGCAGGTCGAGCTCGATTCGGGCAAGCGTGTGAAGGTCAAGGCCGCCCATGTGCTGCTGCGCTTTGCCCAGCCCTCTCCGTCGGAGTTGCTCAGCCAGGCGCGGACCCTGTCCGATGACATCGACCTGAACCTGGCCTGGGAGTTCGCTCCTGAGGGCGACTTCGGCTTTGCCGACCTGGCCCGCGACTACTTCGACCCCAAGGCCGATGCGGTGCACCAGGCCGCCGCCCTGATCCGTCTGTTTGAGGCGCCGCACTACTTCCGCCGCATGGGCAAGGGGCTGTTCCGCAAGGCCTCGGAGGACACGCTCAAGGCGGCCCTGCTGGGCATCGAGCGCAAGAAGCAGGTGGCCGCTCAAATTGAGCAGTGGTCGCAGGAACTGGTGCAGGGCCAATGCCCGGCGCCTGTGCGCGAGCAGCTGTACCGGATTCTGTTCAAGCCCGACAAGAACGCGCCGGAGTACAAGGCGGTGGTGGAGGCTTCGCGCCACAGCCAGCGCTCGCCTCTGGACCTGCTCAAGG
>RFPX01000445.1 GCA_009925955.1 Betaproteobacteria bacterium | reverse complement strand
TGGCGCTTCCGCGCATCTAGCCTTGTTCAGGCGGCCGCTGTTGTCTTGGGCTTGAAATCGCAGTAAGGCCGTACCGCGCATTGCCAGCACAGGGGCTTGCGGGCCTGGCAGATGTAGCGGCCATGCAGAATCAACCAATGATGCGCGTGCACCCGATAAGCCGGTGGAACGCGCTGCATCAGTTGGGCCTCCACCGCGTCGACCGTCTTGCCGGGCGCCAGACCGGTTCGGTTGCTGACCCGGAAGATGTGCGTGTCCACCGGCATCACCGCTTCGCCATAAGCGCAGTTGAGCACCACATTGGCGGTTTTGCGGCCTACGCCAGGCAAGGCCTGCAGCGATGGCCGATCACGCGGCACCTGCCCGTCGTGCTGATCGATCAGGATCTGGCAGGTCTGCATCAGATGCCGCGCCTTGCTGCGGTACAGACCGATCGTCTTGATGTAAGACTCGAGCCCTTCTAAACCCAGTGCCAGAATTTTCGCCGGGGTGTTGGCCACCGGGAACAGCCGCCTCGTGGCCTTGTTCACGCTGACGTCGGTGGCCTGCGCCGACAGCAGCACCGCAGCCAGCAACTCAAACACCGTGGTGTATTCAAGCTCGGTGACCGGCAGCGGATTGGCCTGGCGCAGGGTGGCAAAAAAATTTTCGATGGCGGCGCGATTCATGCAGGCAGTGTAGGCGCGCTGACGCGGCACTGCTGCGACCGCAGGCAGACGGCCCTGGCTGGCCGCCGTCGGGATGCGGGCCTCTGTCTTGGCTTGCCGCTCCCAGGCGCTAACATGCGGGGCTGTTTCCCCCCGAGCGCATCATGCCGATCCAATTTGCTGACCGACTCCTCAACGTTGAAACCTCCGCCATCCGCGAGTTGTTCAAGCTGCTGGGCAAGCCCGGCATCATCAGCTTTGCGGGGGGCTTCCCCGACAGTGCCCTGTTTGACGTGGAAGGCCTCAAAGAGGCCTCGGCGCTGGCGCTCTCGCATGAGCCGGGTGCTGCCTTGCAGTACGGCGCCACCGAGGGCCACGGGCCGCTGCGCGAGCAGGTGGCGCAGTTCATGGTGGATAAAGGTATCGCCGCCAGCCCCGAGGGCTTGATCATCACCACCGGCAG
>RFPX01000444.1 GCA_009925955.1 Betaproteobacteria bacterium | reverse complement strand
CGACGTCTCGGTGATGACGCGGGTTGGGGTGGAGCGCATCATCCGCTACGCCTTTCGGCTGGCGCAGTCTCGTCCGCGCCGTCAACTCACGGTGGTCACCAAGAGCAATGCACAAAGACATGCGATGGTGATGTGGGACGAGGTGGCCCAAGAAGTCTCCCGAGACTTTCCCGATGTACGTTGGGACAAGGAACTGGTGGATGCGATGACGGCGCGCATGGTCAATCGTCCGGCCAGTATCGACACCGTCGTGGCCACCAATCTCCACGCCGACATCCTGTCGGATCTGGCGGCAGCATTGGCGGGGAGCTTGGGAATTGCCCCGACCGGAAACATTGATCCGGAACGTCGCTACCCGAGCATGTTCGAGCCTATCCACGGTTCAGCCTTCGACATCATGGGCAAGGGCTTGGCCAACCCCGTTGGTACGTTTTGGAGTTGCGTGATGCTGTTGGAGCACTTGGGTGAAGCGCCGTCGGCACGGCGGCTGATGCGCGCCATTGAGCGCGTGACCCAGGATCCGACCTTGCATACGCGCGACCTCGGTGGGTCCGCGACCACCGAATCGGTAACCCAGGCCTTGTGCCGATTTATCGCAGAAGCATGACGCGAAGGTTCCAGGCACAAGCCCATCTTGACCCCCCATCGACTTTGTCAACAGGAGTACTCATGAAGCGTTTGGTTCGTTGGATGCTCAACGCGTCCAAGCCTTTGGCAGCGCTGGCTCTCGCGCTCACGGGTGTGGCGGCCATGGCACAGGCCTGGCCCAGCAAGCCCATCACCTTGATCGTCCCGTTCCCGCCTGGCGGAACCACCGACGTCCTGGCACGTTCCTTGGCTGAACAGTTGGGGCCGGCTCTAGGTCAGACCGTTGTGGTGGAAAACAAGCCCGGCGCCGGTGCGACGTTGGGAGCGGATCTGGTGGCCAAGGCACGTCCAGACGGCTACACCCTGCTCATGGGGGCCGTGCACCACACCATCGCCAGTTCGGTCTACCGCCGACTGCCCTATGACTTTCAGCGCGATCTGGCACCCATTTCGACCGTGGCCATGGTGCCCAATGTCCTCGTGGTGCAGGCTGGTTCGCCCGCTCGAAACGTGGCGGATTTGG
>RFPX01000443.1 GCA_009925955.1 Betaproteobacteria bacterium | reverse complement strand
GGCATCTGGGAAAACGCCATGGCCGCGGTCAAGGCACAGGCCTCCGAGGAACAGGCCAGGGCCCGTGTCTTGGCCGACCCCCGGGTCGCTTCCCGCGCCGCCACGATGCAGGGCTTTGCGAACAACATCGGCAAGTATGTGAGCCTGGCCTACCTGGAAGCAGAGAAGGAAGCCTTCTAGCGGGGTCCCTGAGACCCCCTCGGGCATACCCCAGGTCCAGGAACCTGGGCACCCACAGCCGGTAAGCTCGCAAGCTTTGCTTCACCGCGAGCCCTCCATGCCGTACCCTCACATCAGAACTTACGGGCCATCAGGTGTGCCCTCCAAGGTCCGCGCACCGCGCACATGGACCACCTTGGCCACAGCCGGTCTTCTGGCAGCGCTGCTGTCAGCCTGTGCGGTGGTGGCGCCGCCCCAGGCCGCCCGCGACACCGGGGCGGTGATTGCGCCCAACGCCAATCTCTTGGTGCAGGGCATACCACCCATCCCGGCCTCCTTGGCCGCGCAGGTCGACAAGTACACCGATTTCCGAGGGCACAGCTTCGTCACCTGGCATCCCACCAAGCCCGAGATGATCGTGGCCCATCGCGCACCGGGCTCCAGCGTCAACCACCTGTTCCGGCTGACGCGGCCCATGGGACCGCTTGAACCCCTGACCCAGGGGCCCGAGCCGGTGAGCTCGGCCCACTACGAGCCCAAAGAGGGGCGCTTCCTGATTTACGCCCGGGCCACGGGCGGCAACGAGGTGTCGCAGCTCTACCGCCTGGACCTGTCGACGCGCCAGTCCACGCTGCTGACCAACCCCGACGAGCGCCACTCGTTTGAAACCTGGTTCAGCAAGAGCGGCCGCTTCCTGTTCAGCTCGGTCCCGCTGGACCGCACCGCCCGTGCGGGCACCCGCAGCACCGTCAGCACACTGCTGCGCACCATGGACCCGATGGACCCCGGCAGTGTGAAGACCCTGGCGGAGTTGCCAGGCACCGGCTGGAACGCGGGCACGCTGTCCAAGGACGAAAAGACGCTGACGATCAACCGCTACATCTCGGCCAACGAGTCGCAGGTGTGGCTGATGGATGTGGACAGTGGCCAGCGCCGGCAGGTGCTGCCCGAGCCGGG
>RFPX01000442.1 GCA_009925955.1 Betaproteobacteria bacterium | reverse complement strand
CCTGGGTGCATGAACGGGTTCTGCACATGCCACAGGCACGATCCTTGGAGGGGCTGCCAAGGGCCGATGCCGCAGCTTCGAGGGAAGCGGTACCCGACCTGAGCCACCTGTCCTTTGAGGGCTACCGGAACCCGGATGGGTCGGTCGGCACGCGCAACCTGCTGGCCATCACCCAAACCGTGCAGTGTGTGGCGGGGATTGCCCGCTTGGCGGCCGAACGCATCCGCAGCGAACTCCTGCCGCACTACCCCCACGTGGACGGCGTGGTGGCGCTGGAACACAGCTACGGCTGCGGCGTGGCCATTGAGGCGCCAGGGGCCGAGATACCCATCCGCACCCTGCGACACATCGCCCTGAACCCCAACTTCGGCGGCGAGGTGCTGATGATCAGCCTGGGCTGTGAAAAGCTGCAGCCCGATCGGTTGATGCCCTCCGACCTGCGCGTGGTGCCCATCACCGTCGATGGGCCCTGCGCAGCACCCACCTCCTCCACCGTGGTTCGCCTGCAAGACGAGCAGCATGTGGGATTCATGTCCATGGTCGAGGCCGTCGTACGGCAAGCCGAGCCGCATCTGCAGCGCCTGAACGCCCGTCGGCGTGAAACGGTGCCGATTGCTGAACTGGTGGTGGGCGTGCAGTGCGGCGGCAGCGATGCGTTTTCGGGGGTGACCGCCAATCCGGCCCGTCGGTGCCCTGGCCGACCTGCTGGTGCGCGTCGGTGCCACGGTGATGTTTTCGGAAAACACCGAGGTGCGCGACGCCGTGGAGCAACTCACCTCGCGAGCAGCCAACACCCAAGTGGCGCAGCAGCTCATCGACGAGCTGGCCTGGACCGACCGCTATCTGCAGCGCGGTGGCGTGGACCGCAGCGCCAACACCACCCCGGGCAACAAGGCCGGAGGCTTGTCCAATATCGTTGAGAAGGCGATGGGGTCTATCGTTAAAAGCGGCAGCGCACCGATCGCGCATGTGTTGCCTCCAGGCGAGAAATTACGCCGTAATCAGCGCGGTCTGGTGTTCGCCGCCACGCCGGCCAGTGACTTCATTTGCGGGACCTTGCAATTGGCAGCGGGCATGAACCTCCACGTCTTCACCACGGGACGTGGTACGCCCTACGG
>RFPX01000441.1 GCA_009925955.1 Betaproteobacteria bacterium | reverse complement strand
TACAACCGCTACCGCAAGGACGGTTCACTGAGCGCACATCCACCCTCGAGCATTCCCTTTCTGGCCTTGGGCGCCTGGATTCTGGCGGTCGGTTGGTTTGGCTTCAATGTGATGAGCGCGCAGACCATCGACAAGATTTCAGGCCTGGTGGCGGTGAACTCCCTCATGGCCATGGTCGGCGGCACACTGGTGGCCGTGCTGATGGGCCGCAACGACCCGGGCTTTGCCTACAACGGGCCGCTGGCTGGACTGGTGGCCGTCTGCGCGGGCTCGGATGTGATGCACCCTGCCGGAGCCCTGGTGGTGGGCGGTGTGGCCGGTGGACTGTTCGTGCTGTTCTTCACTTGGACGCAGAACAAGTGGAAGATTGATGATGTATTGGGCGTGTGGCCGCTGCACGGCCTGTGTGGCGCTTGGGGCGGCCTGGCTTGCGGGCTTTTTGGCCAGGAAGCCCTGGGAGGCTTGGGCGGGGTGAGCCTGGTGTCTCAGGCCTTGGGCACCGCCGTGGGCGTGCTGTGGGCGCTCCTGGGGGGCTTGGTGGTGTACGGCGTGCTGCGCCAGACCATGGGCCTGCGGCTGAGTGCAGAAGAAGAGTTCAACGGGGCAGACCTGTCCATCCACCGCATTGGGGCCACACCGGAGCGTGAGACCACCTGGTAAGCGCCTACGCTTGCGCGGCTGATAAGCTCGCGCGATGTTCACGGGTATTGTTCAGGGCGTGGCCACCGTGGTGGCCATCGCCGATCGTCCTGGCCTGCGCACCTTGCGCCTGGCCTTCCCCTCTGGGTTCTTGGCCGGCATCGAATTGGGTGCCAGCGTGGCTGTTGATGGCGTGTGCTTGACCGTCACGGCCTTTGGCCCTTCGGTTGGGCCGGCAGCGGCAGCCGCTGCGTGGGCCGACTTCGATGTGATGCAACAGACCCTGTCGCTGACCACACTCGGTGGGCTGCAAGAAGGTTCTTGCGTCAACGTGGAGCGGGCGGCGCGAGAAGGCGCCGAGGTGGGCGGGCATGTGCTGTCCGGGCATGTCGACTTCTGCGCCACCGTGCAGCAGATTCGCACACCCGACAACAACTGCGTCTTGCGTTTTGCGGTGCCGGCGCCGTGGATGCGCTACGTCTTTGCCAA
>RFPX01000045.1 GCA_009925955.1 Betaproteobacteria bacterium | reverse complement strand
AAGATCGGCGGGATCACGCCCGACATGTTGAGCTTGAGCGGCAGGTGCGAAGACTGCCCACCCATGATCTTGTTGCCCACCTGGCGCTTGGCGTAGTTCACCAGGATCTTGCGCTGGCCGCGCTCCACGAACACCACGCCGTAGGTCACCAAGATGACGATGGCGATGATGAACAGGGCTGCAATGATGCTCATCGCGCCGGTGTTGACCAGCTCGAACAGGCCACCGATGGCGCCCGGCAGGCCCGCGGCGATGCCGGCGAAGATCAGGATGGAAATGCCGTTGCCCAGCCCGCGCTCGGTGATCTGCTCACCCAGCCACATCAGGAACATGGTGCCGGCCACCAGGCTGACCACAGCGGTCAGGCGAAAACCCATGCCCGGGGTGATCACCAAGCCGGCGGTTCCCTCCAGGGCCAGGGCGATGCCCAGGGCCTGGAAGATGGCCAAGCCCAAGGTGCCATAGCGGGTGTACTGCGTGATCTTGCGGCGTCCAGCCTCGCCTTCCTTCTTCAACGCTTCAAGCGTGGGCACCACATAGGTCATCAGCTGCATGATGATCGATGCAGAGATGTAGGGCATGATGCCCAGCGCGAAGACGGTGAAGCGGGACAGCGCGCCACCCGAGAACATGTTGAACAGGTTCAGGATGCCGCCGCTTTGGCTGTTGAAGAGCTGCTTGAGCTGCACAGGGTCGATCCCCGGCACGGGAATATGCGCCCCGATCCGGTAGACGATCAACGCCAATACCAAGAACACCAAGCGGCGACGGAGGTCACCGAACTTGCCGCTCTTGGCCAGTGCGTTTGCGTTGGCTGACACGCTTGCTTCTGCCTTGCTCTTGGGTTCTCAGCTCAGCGCCGCAGCTCAGGCGAGCGTGCCACCGGCTGCCTCAATGGCAGCCTTGGCGCCGGCCGTGGCACCGATACCCTTGAGCGTGACCTTCTTGGACAGCTCACCGGTCTTGATGACCTTGACCACCTTGGCGATCTGGGGGATCAGGCCGGCGGCCTTGAGCGTGACCAAATCGACCTCGTCTGCAGCCAGGAGCTGCAGCTCGCCCAGGGTGATCTCGGCGTTGTACTTCAGGGAAGCAGACTTGAAGCCGCGCTTGGGCAGGCGGCGTTGCAGCGGCATCTGGCCGCCTTCAAAACCCACCTTGTGGTAGCCACCGGCACGGGACTTCTGGCCCTTGTGGCCGCGACCCGCGGTCTTGCCCAGACCCGATCCAATGCCACGGCCCACGCGGCGGCGAGCCTTCTTGGAGCCGTCAGCCGGCTTAAGCGAATTGAGTTGCATGTTCAGTGCCCTCTTCAGATGACCTGCACCAGGTAGGCCACCTTGGTGATCATGCCGCGCACGGCGGGCGTGTCTTCCAGCACGCGCGTGCTGCCCAGCTTGCGCAGGCCCAGGCCACGCACGGTGGCACGGTGAGACTCGCGGGTGCCGGCCACGCTGCGAACCAGCTTGACGGTCAGGGTTTTCTTGTCAGCCATGATGGGATTCCTTGGCAGCCGATCAGTTGAGGATTTCTTCAACTGTCTTGCCGCGCTTGGCGGCGACTTCGGCCGGCGTGGACGAATGCTTCAGAGCGTCCAGCGTGGCGCGAACCATGTTGTAGGGGTTGGACGAGCCCAGGCTCTTGGCCACGATGTCCGTCACGCCCATCACTTCAAACACCGCGCGCATCGGGCCGCCAGCGATGATGCCGGTACCCGAGGGGGCCGGGGCCATCAGCACCTTGGCTGCACCGTGCTCGCCCACCACGTTGTGGTGAACGGTGCCGTTCTTGAGCTGGACCTTGAACATGTTGCGGCGGGCCGACTCCATGGCCTTCTGCACGGCCACGGGCACTTCGCGGGCCTTGCCCTTGCCCATGCCGATGCGGCCGTCGCCGTCACCAACCACCGTCAAGGCGGCGAAACCCAGAATGCGACCACCCTTGACCACCTTGGTCACACGGTTGACCGCAATCATCTTCTCCTTCAGACCGTCGTCGCGACCTTCGTCCTGCACGCGGGGGGAAAACTTAGCCATTTGCGTTGATCCTTAAAGCGTCAGAACTGCAGGCCGGCTTCGCGAGCCGCTTCGGCCAGGGCCTTGACACGGCCGTGGTAGGCAAAACCGGCGCGGTCGAAAGCGACCTGCTCGATACCGGCAGCCTTGGCCTTCTCGGCAATGCGCTTGCCAATCAGGGTGGCGGCTTCGGTGTTGCCACCCTTGCCGGCAGCGCCCAGCTGTGCGCGCACTTCCTTCTCGGCGGTGGAGGCCGAAGCCAACACCTTGGTGCCGCAGCCAGAGATGACGCGGGCGTAGATGTGCAGGTTCGAGCGGAAGACCGTCAGCCGTGCTGCACCTTGAATGGCGATGCGGGCCCGGGTTTGACGGGCACGGCGCAGACGCTGCTCTTTCTTGTTCATCGTCATGATGCCGTTCCTTATTTCTTCTTGGTCTCTTTGAGGACCACGCGCTCGTCGGAGTAGCGGATGCCCTTGCCCTTATAGGGCTCGGGCGGCCGGATGGCGCGCACTTCAGCGGCGATCTGGCCCACCACCTGGCGGTCAGCACCTTTGATCAGGATTTCGGTCTGGGTGGGGCACTCGACCTTGATGCCGGCGGGCATGTCCTTGACCACGGGGTGCGAGAACCCGACCTGCAGGTTGAGCTTGGTGCCCTGTGCCTGGGCGCGAAAACCCACGCCCACCAGGTTGAGCTTGCGCTCGAAACCCTTGCTCACGCCGTTGACCATGTTGGCCACGATGGCGCGCATCGTGCCGCTCATCGCGTTGGCCTGGGCCGACTCGTCCACCGGCACAAAGGTGACGGCGCCGTTGGCGACCTTGACCGTGACCAGCTCGTTGGCGGCCTGCTTGAGGGTGCCCTGGGCGCCCTTGACCGTGATTTCTTGTGCCGAAACCTGGACATCCACACCACTGGGGACGGCCACCGGCATCTTTCCTACGCGGGACATTTTGTTCAACCTCCCTGCATCAAGCGACGTAGCACAGGACCTCGCCACCGATACCGGCAGCGCGGGCCTTGCGGTCCGTCATCACACCCTTGGGCGTGGTCACAATGGCCACACCCAAACCGTTCATGACCTGAGGCAGGTCGTGGCGGCCCTTGTAGATGCGAAGGCCAGGACGGCTCACACGCTCGATGCGCTCGATCACCGGACGACCGGCGTAGTACTTCAGCGCGATTTCAAGCTCGCTCTTGCCGGCATCGCCCTTGATGGCGAAACCGTCGATATAGCCTTCGTCCTTGAGGACTTGGGCAATGGCCACCTTCAACTTGGAAGACGGCATCGTCACAGCGCCTTTTTCAACCATCTGCGCATTGCGGATGCGCGTCAGCATATCGGCGATGGGATCACTCATGCTCATGTGGAATTCTCCTGATCGGACCCAGCGCCGGCTTACCAGCTGGCCTTGATGACGCCCGGGATGTCGCCCTTGAACGCCAGTTCACGAATCTTGCTGCGGGCCAAGCCGAACTTGCGGAACGTGCCGCGGGGACGGCCCGTCAGTTCGCAGCGGTTGCGCAAACGGGTGGGGTTGGCATTGCGGGGCAGCTTCTGCAGCGCCAGACGAGCGGCATAACGCTCTTCGTCGGACTTCTTGGCATCGTTGGCGATGGCCTGCAGCTCGGCGTACTTCTTGGCGTACTTCGCCACCAAGGCTTCGCGCTTCAGTTCACGTTGCTTGAGAGAGACTTTGGCCACAGGGCACCTCAGTTCTTGAAGGGGAAGCGGAAGGCAGCCAGCAGCGCCTTGCACTCTTCGTCGGTCTTGGCGGTGGTGGTGATGGAGATGTTCATCCCGCGGATCGCGTCGATCTTGTCGTACTCGATCTCGGGGAAGATGATCTGCTCTTTCACACCGATGTTGTAGTTGCCGCGACCATCGAAGGAACGGCCCGAGATGCCACGGAAATCGCGCACGCGGGGCAGCGAGATGTTCACGAAGCGGTCCAGGAATTCGAACATCCGCACGCCACGCAGGGTGACCATGCAGCCGATGGGCACGCCATCGCGAATCTTGAAGCCGGCAATGGCCTTCTTGGACTTGGTGACCACGGGCTTTTGGCCGGCGATCTTGGTCAGGTCGCCCACGGCGTTGTCCATGACCTTCTTGTCGGTGACAGCCTCGCTCACGCCCATGTTCAGCGTGATCTTGGACAAGCGCGGCACTTCCATCACGGACTTGTAGCCGAACTTCTTCATCAATTCAGGCACCACCTTGCTCTGGTAGTGGTCCTGAAGTCGGGAACGGGTTGCTTGGGTCATGATGCCGCCTTAGGCCTTGATCTCTTCGCCGCTGGACTTGTAGACGCGCGACTTCTTGCCGTCTGCCAGCACCTTGATGCCCACGCGATCGGCCTTGCCGGTGGTCGCGTTGTAGATCGCCACATTGGACTGGTGGATGGGCATGGTCTTGTCGATCACACCACCGGTGGTGCCCTTCATGGGGTTGGGCTTGACGTGCTTCTTCACCACGTTCACGCCTTCAACCACGATGTGGTCTTCGTCCACGCGCAGCGTGACGGTGCCACGCTTGCCCTTGTCGCGGCCGGTCAACACGATGACCTGGTCGCCTTTGCGAATCTTGTTCATGTCTGTCCTCTTGCGCTAGCGCTTGCGGCCCGGTGTGCTCAGAGCACTTCCGGGGCCAGCGACACGATCTTCATGAAGCGCTCAGAGCGCAGTTCACGGGTGACCGGGCCGAAGATGCGGGTGCCGATGGGCTCGAGCTTGGCGTTGAGCAGCACAGCAGCGTTGCCGTCAAACTTCACCAAGGAGCCATCCTGGCGGCGCACGCCCTTGGCAGTGCGCACGACGACGGCGTTGTAGACCTCACCCTTCTTGACGCGACCACGCGGTGCAGCTTCCTTGATGCTGACCTTGATCACGTCGCCAATGCCGGCGTAACGCCGCTTGGAGCCGCCGAGCACCTTGATGCACATGACGGACTTCGCGCCAGTGTTGTCCGCGACGTCAAGCCGCGATTGCATTTGGATCATGTTGTAGTCCCCAACTTGTCCCGCCTGACTGCTGCAGCACTTGCGTGCGCAACGACCAGCCGGTCAGTCTTGGGCCCGTGGTATGGGCTGAAAACCTGCAAGGCATACGGGGGAACCCGCATGTCTTTTCGGGAAAGCCGCACAGTATGCGGCAAAACATTCCGGTTTGTCAAGTGGCTTCAAAAAACCACTCAACCGACCGTCAAAGAGCGGGGCTGGCGTCTGGATCAGGCCCTACGGGCCCGCGCCGTCGACCAGCCCGGGTGTGGGCTTTAAGCGGCCTTGGCTTGCGCCAGCAGGGTGTCGGCGTCGCTGACCTTGAACTCGCCAGGGCCTTCGACGTTGAGGGTCTTGACCACCCCATCCTTGACCAGCATCGAATAGCGGTTGGAGCGCAGACCCAAGCCGCGGGCCGTGAGGTCCAGCGTCAGGCCCACGGCCTTGCTGAACTCCGCCGAACCGTCGGCCATCATGCGAACCTTGCCACCGGTGTGCTGGTCGCGGCCCCAGGCGCCCATGACGAAGGCGTCGTTGACCGACACGCACCAGATCTCGTCCACGCCGGCCGCCTTGAACTCGTCGGCCTTGGCCACGAAGCCCGGCACGTGCTTGGCCGAGCAGGTGGGCGTGTAAGCGCCAGGCAGCGCGAACAGGGCGATGGTCTTGCCGGCCGTGCTCTTTTGAACCTCAAAGGCGTTGGGGCCCAAAGAGCAGCCGTTGCCTTCGACTTCAATGAACTCGAACAGCGTGGCTGAGGGAAGCTTGTCGCCAACCTTGATCATGGTGTTGCTCCGCTTGGAAGTGTGAACAGGGCGCGAACCCTATCAGACTTCGCGAGCCTTCTCCACGAGTCGGGTAACAACCCAGGACTTGGTCTTGGAGATCGGACGGCTTTCCGTGATCTCGACGACGTCGCCCATGTGGTACTCGCCCTTCTCGTCGTGCGCGTGGAACTTGCGCGAGCTGGCCACGATCTTGCCGTAGAGCTCATGCTTGTTGCGGCGCTCGACCAGAACCGTCACGGTCTTGGCGCGCTTGTCGCTGACCACGCGGCCCACGAAGGTGCGGACGACCTTGGCCTTGCTTGCTGCTTGGGCTTCGCTCACTTGGCGGCTCCCTTCTTCTTCTCGGTGATGATGGTGCGGGCGCGCGCGATGTCGCGGCGCGTCTTGCCCAGTGCCGAGGTGTTGCTCAGTTGCTGAGTGGCCTTCTGCATGCGCAGACCGAAGTGGGCCTTCAGGAGGTCGGAGACCTCCTTTTCGAGGGCGGCCACATCCTTGGCGCGGAGTTCAGATGCTTTCATCGTTCGTCTCCTTTAGGCGCCGACCTGGCGGGCCACGAAGGTGCAGCGCAGGGGCAGCTTGGCTGCGGCCAGCGTGAACGCCTCGCGGGCGAGCTGCTCGGGCACACCGTTGATTTCATAGAGCACCTTGCCGGGAGTGATCTCGGCGACGTAGTACTCGGGGTTGCCCTTGCCGTTGCCCATACGCACTTCGGCCGGCTTCTGCGAAATCGGCTTGTCGGGGAAGATGCGGATGAAGATGCGACCACCGCGCTTGATGTGGCGCGAAATGGCGCGACGCGCGGCTTCGATCTGGCGCGCCGTGATGCGGCCACGCTCGGTGGCCTTCAGGCCGAACTCGCCGAACGAGACGGCGGCACCGCGGGTGGCCACACCGGTGTTGCGGCCCTTGTGTTCCTTGCGGAACTTGCGACGTGCGGGTTGCAGCATGTCTTACTCTCCTTTGGCCTCGGCAGGCGCGGCGGCTTTGCGCACGCGCTTGACGGCAGGCGTCTTGGGGGCGTCGGCCGCCACGGCGGGCTTGTCCGAACCATCGCTGGGAGCGGCGCCAACGCCACCGACAGCGCCACGGGGTGCACCACGGCCATCGCGGCGCTCACCGCGGCCGGGGGCACCACCCGGGCGACCCGGACGGCGGTTGCGGCGGTCGTCTTCACCACCGGCGTCAGGCTTCATCGCGCCAGGCGCTTCGCCACGGCCGAGGTTGTCACCACGGTAGACCCACACCTTGACGCCGATGACGCCGTAGGTGGTCTTGGCTTCGCTGAAGCCGTAGTCGATGTCGGCCTTGAGGGTGTGCAGGGGCACACGGCCCTCGCGGTACCACTCGGTACGGGCGATCTCAATGCCGTTCAAACGACCGGCAGACATGATCTTGATGCCCTGGGCACCCAGGCGCATGGCGTTCTGCATCGCGCGCTTCATGGCGCGACGGAACATGATGCGCTTTTCGAGCTGCTGGGTGATGCTGTCGGCGATCAGCTGGGCATCGATTTCGGGCTTGCGCACTTCTTCGATGTTCACCGCCACCGGCACGCCCAGGCGCTTGCCCAGTTCGGCCTTGAGGTTCTCGATGTCCTCGCCCTTCTTGCCGATGACCACACCCGGACGCGCCGAGAAGATGGTGATGCGGGCGTTCTTGGCGGGGCGCTCGATCAGGATGCGCGAGACCGCGGCATTCTTGAGCTTGGCCTTGAGGAAGTCACGAACCTGCAGGTCTTCGGCCAGCATCTGGCTGAAGTTGCGGTTGGTGGCGAACCAACGCGAGGCCCAGGCACGGGTGACCGGCAGACGGAAGCCGGTCGGATGGATTTTCTGTCCCATAGTGTTCTAGGCCTCTTCAGTTGCCGACGGTCACGAAGATGTGGCAGGTGGGCTTGCTGATGCGGTTGCCGCGGCCCTTGGCGCGCGCGGAAAAACGCTTCAGCGTGGCGCCCTGCTCCACATAGATCGAGGTGACCTTCAGTTCGTCGATGTCGGCACCATCGTTGTGCTCGGCATTGGCAATGGCGCTTTCCAGCGCTTTCTTGACGATGCCGGCGGCCTTCTTCTGGGTGAAAGCCAGGATGTTGAGGGCCTGGTCCACCTTCTTGCCGCGGATCAGGTCGGCCACCAGCCGGCCCTTGTCGGCCGACAGGCGCACACCGCGGACGATTGCACGGGTTTCCATGGTCGTCATCCTTTATTTCTTGGCCTTCTTGTCCGCGGGGTGACCCTTGAACGTACGGGTCAGCGCGAACTCGCCGAGCTTGTGGCCAACCATCTGGTCGGACACATACACGGGCACGTGTTGCTTGCCGTTGTGAACGGCAATCGTCAGGCCGATGAACTCGGGCAGCACCGTGGAACGGCGCGACCAGGTCTTGATGGGCTTCTTGTCCTTGGTGGCAGAGGCCTTCTCGACCTTGGCCATCAGGTGGTGGTCCACAAAGGGACCCTTCTTGGCAGAGCGTGTCATCTGGTGCGCTCCTCTTATTTCTTGCGGCGCGAGACGATGAACGTCTGCGTACGCTTGTTCGAGCGGGTGCGGAAGCCCTTGGTGAGGGTGTTCCACGGAGACACCTGCGGCTGGCCTTCGCCGGTGCGGCCTTCGCCACCACCGTGCGGGTGATCCACCGGGTTCATCGCCACACCGCGAACGGTCGGACGGATGCCCTTCCAGCGGATGGCGCCGGCCTTGCCGTACTGGCGCAGGCTGTGCTCTTCGTTGCTCACTTCACCGATGGTGGCGCGGCAGTCGATGTGC
>RFPX01000440.1 GCA_009925955.1 Betaproteobacteria bacterium | reverse complement strand
TCGTCTTCGATGAACAGGTACACCGGCTTGGCGCTCTTGCCTTCAAAGATGACCATGTCCCAGCCGGCCATCTTGAGCTCGGCACCCCAGTAGCCACCGGAGTTGGAGCAGGCGATGGCGCCGGTCAGCGGGCCCTTGGTCACCACGGTGTAGCGCCCGCCGGTAGAGGCCATGGTCCCGGTCAAGGGGCCGGTGGCCCAAATGATCTTGTTGTCGACCGACAGCGGGTCGACCTTGGGGTCTACCTCTTCGCAGATGTACTTGGTGGCCAGACCGCGTGAACCGAGGTATTGCTTGGCCCAGGTCATGTTCAGCGGCTCGGACTTGCAGGTGCCGGCGCTGAGGTTGACCCGAAGAATTTTTCCTGCCCAACTCATGTGTAGCTCCTAAAGGCGAATTCGGTGCGATGGTTCGCGGTGGCCGCGGCGATGGCGGTTGGCCGGATCAGGCTGCTGGCTGGTTGCCCAGCTTGTCGGCCCAGGCCTGCATCTTGTTGAGTCCCGTCCAGTTGGCATCCACATAGGTGATGGCGCCCGTGGGGCAGGCCGTGGCACAGGCCGGGTCCCCGCCGCACAGGTCGCACTTCTGGACCTTGCCGGTTTCCTGCACATAGTTGATGGTGCCAAAGGGGCAGGAGATGGTGCACACCTTGCAGCCCACGCAGGTGGACTCGTTGACCACCTTGGCACCGGTGGCTTTGTCCACCGTGATGGCTTCAACCGGGCAGGCGTGCAGGCACCAGGCCTCGTCGCATTGGGTGCAGGTGTAGGGCACCTTGCGGCCGGTGTGGTGAAAGTCGAAGACCTTGATGCGCGACTTGGCCGGTGCATAGGTGGCGTAGTTCTCGAACGAACAGGCCATCTCGCACTGGAGGCAGCCGGTGCACTTCTCGGGGTTGATGTGCAGCGTCTTTTGCATGGACTTCCTCGTAAGTCTATGGAGATATGAAACCAACGGCGTATGTTGCGAGGAAGGCACGTACCGCACCACCTAGGTCTAACCCTTAGGGTGCAGACACCCTGGGCAGGACCCCGATTAGAGGGGCGAGCTCAGCCGCAGACTCAACAGGGTGTGGCGCGGGGCGCCGGGCTCAAAGAAGCGCCCATTGGCCTCGTTGACGATGACGCTGGCGGCG
>RFPX01000439.1 GCA_009925955.1 Betaproteobacteria bacterium | reverse complement strand
GAGGTCAGCTTCGTGCGCCCGCATGAACTCGAAGTGGTGGCACAGGCCGGGCCCGACACCTGGCCCGTGACCTTGAGCCAGACCCTCACCGTGGGCCCCAATACGCGCTTGGAGTTCAAGCGCGACGGTGCAGACGGTTTTGTGGACGTGGAGCTGGGCCGACCGGCCTGGCAGGCCCTGCGTGCGGCACTGGACCTTCAGCCGGGTTCGCGGGTGCACCTGCGCCCGCGTCGCGTCACGCGCTTTGAGGCGGCGCGCTGAGGGCGGCGTCGACCAGGGCCCGGTTCAAGGGCGCCGCAAAGGTCTCGATGAAGTCGTACACATACTGGCGCAGGTAGCTGCCGCGCCGGATCGCCAGACGCGTCAGGTTGGCGGCAAACAGATGCCGCGCATCAATGGCGCGCAAGCTGCTGTCACGCGCTTCGTCCACGGCGATGGCCGCCACAATCCCCACGCCCATGCCGAGTTCGACATAGGTCTTGATCACGTCGGCATCCATAGCCTCCAGCACGATGTTGGGCTGCAGCCCGGCCTTCGCAAAGGCACTGTCAATGTGTGAACGCCCGGTGTAGCCGGGCTCATAGGTGATCAGGGGTACCCGCGCCAACTGCTGGAGGGTGAGCTTGTCGCGTTTGCCCGGCTTGTCCAGCGGGTGCCCGCGCGGAACCAGCA
Source organism: Betaproteobacteria bacterium (assembly GCA_009925955.1). Lineage (GTDB taxonomy): Bacteria > Pseudomonadota > Gammaproteobacteria > Burkholderiales > Burkholderiaceae_C > RFTU01. The sequence continues at coordinate 466 of RFPX01000439.1, read as the reverse complement.
CCATGTGGGTCCACTGATAGCACGGCAGGGCCACCAGATCGGGGTAGGAGGCCAGGGCCTCGGTGGCAATGCCGATATCCGCTTCCCCGCGCAGCAGCATTTCGGCAATCTGCTTGGGTGATCCTTGGTGCATGCGCAGCGCCACCTCGGGGTGCGCCAGGCTGAAGTCCCTCACCGCATGGGGCAGGGCATAGCGGGCCTGTGAATGGGTGGCCGCCACGGTAAGGGTGCCACTGTCTTGGCCAGACCAGTCCGCTCCCGCGCGCTTGAGGTTCTCGGCTTCGTGCAGCAAACGCTCGATGATGGGCAGGATGCTGCGCCCGGGGTCGGTCAATCCTGTCAAGCGCTTGCCCAAGCGAACAAACAGGTCGACCCCCAGTTCCTCTTCCAACTCCCGAATCTGGCGGCTCACGCCGGGCTGTGAGGTGTGGAGGGTCTCGGCGACAGCCGTCAGGTTGAAGCCTTG
>RFPX01000438.1 GCA_009925955.1 Betaproteobacteria bacterium | reverse complement strand
TGGCCATCCCACACCTGGGACAAGGCGTGGTCCACCTCAGGGTGATGGCCCGCTGCAAGGCCCCAGGTCAAGGGCAGCCACACCGCCACGGCGGCACCATGGTCAACCCCTTGCTCAAGGGTCAGCGGGTAGGACAAGGCATGGGCCAACGCCGTTCGGGTTTGGCTAAAAGCCACCCCGGCCTGCAGCGCTGCCTGCGCAAGCGCGCGGCGCGGTGCCGGATCCTCCGGGCTACGCAGGGCGTCGGGCAGGGCTCGAATAACCGTTCTGACCGCATCAAGCCCCAACACCACGCTCATGGGGTTTCGATGACGGTTCCACAGCACCTCCAGGCCGTGACCCAAGGCATCCAGTGCGCTGTGCCGTACCACCGCCTGCGGACACGTGAGGCTGAGCAGTGGATCCACCACGGCATGGTCTGCGTACGCCCAGGGCTGGTCAAAGGACCGCTTGGCTGCAGGGTGTGTGTCCGTGTCCCACAGGGTCGACCAAGGAGTGACTTCGCTGCCCGTTCCTGCCGTGGTCGGCATCAGCCACAGTTCGTGTGGAGTCCATCCCGGTGGGGGGGCGCTACAGCCCAACAGTTGCCCCAGCCGGTCCACGGAGCCGCAGGCGGGCCGATGCCGAATCCACTTGGCCACGTCCATGACACTGCCGCCACCCAGCCCAATCAGGACGGATTGATCGTGGCTGCCCAGCGCGGGCCACACCCGCGCAGCCACCTGCCGGCCCAGGTCCAGGGTGCTCAGACCATCTGGAATCTCTACCCAATCGACCAGAGCATCGTCTATTGACCGCATCAAGCGGGCCGGGTACTCCAGCCGACCAGCCCCGTGGAAGGACAAGACCACGGCCCGCCGCCCACGCAGGGAAGATAGCGCTTCGAAAGCGCTGCCTAGGCCAAACTCGATGGCCACCGGCAGGTGCCAGGAATAGGCGTTCAGATGAGCCTGCGACGCAGCCATGCGGAGAGCAGGTCAATCAGGGAAACGGTGGCGATCAAGATGATCAACACGGCGCAGGTCTGTGCATACTGAAAGCCGCGGATGACCTCGAACAAGACCACCCCGATACCGCCCGCACCGACCATACCCACCACCGACGCAGAGCGCACGTTCGATTCGAAGCGATAGAGGCAA
>RFPX01000437.1 GCA_009925955.1 Betaproteobacteria bacterium | reverse complement strand
GTGGCCAAACAGAAGGCCGTGGCCGAGGCCTTCATGGCCAGCCTGCAGGCATCGTCCGAAAACCTGGATGCCGTGGGCGCAGGCCTGGGTGAGCGGCTCAAGCCCGAGCTGGCGCGGGTCACGCAAGACACCCTGAACGTCATCCGCTCGCGCCTGTCTCAACAACTCGACGGCACCCGGGCCTTGACCACCGGTGACGTCGAGCAGGCCCTACGCCTGCTCTCTGAGGCCCAGGCGGAGGCGGTGACCAGCCTTCGAGCCGAACGCCCAGCCGACATCATCAGCAACGCAGAAGCATTGGTGGGCCGCCTGCGCCAAGCCGCAGCCGATCTGCTGACCCCTCGCGACCCGGACGAGCCGCACGCAGGCGAATGGTTGGGGGCGCTGGCCAGCGGCGCGGCCATACCCCCTGAACGACTTGAGGAGGTGCAGGACTGCCTGAAGCCGCTCCACGATGTTTTGGTGGCCGGCGAGGTGGCCCTCAAAGAACTCAAGACCGTGAAGCCCCAAACAGCGGAAGGCCGCTCGGCCTTGAACACGCTGGTCGCTGAGCTGACCCAGGCGCGCAGCCACCTGGAAGATGCTTGGAAGGTGATGGACTGGTTCACGGAGACGTATGAGAAAGCGCCCCGCTTGTGGGAACGCATGGCATCCGCAACCCTCACCAAAGGCAACGGCGAGGAGGTCACCGGTTCGGCCAATGCCTATGAGCTGATCGCCGACTTCCAAGCGGGCCGAACCATCAGCGAGCCTGACCTGCAGTTCCTGACTGCCTGGACTCGAAGCCCAAAAATTGCGACGGATGCCTTGCGGATCCATTCGCTCGTGGACGGTGACAACCGCATGCGGGTTCTGGAGAATGCCATCGCCTCGTATGGCGAAGCCAACTGGAAGGCGCTGGCCGGTGGTGGGGCCATGACCCTGGATCCGGAACTGCTGGACGGCAAGGGTGGCCACAGCGAAACCCCTTACCGCGACCAGGTGTCCCTGTCACTGTGGGACCGCCGCAATGAAGTCATCGGCCTCATTCAGACGCAGCGGCAGATGGCCGCGCAAATCGGGGTCATCCTCAAAGCACAAGGCCGGCCCGATCAAGTCGAACCCGGCCATGTTGACCCCTTCCGCACGCGGCAGGAGTCG
>RFPX01000436.1 GCA_009925955.1 Betaproteobacteria bacterium | reverse complement strand
GGGTGCAAGACATCGAGATTGCAGGCCCCGGGTTCATCAACCTGCGCCTGACGCCTGCGGCGCGCCAAACCGTGGTGACCGAGGTGCTGCAGCAAGGCGCGTGCTTTGGCCGCCGCGCCGACCAGGGCCAGCGCGTAATGGTGGAGTTCGTCTCGGCCAACCCCACCGGTCCGCTGCATGTGGGCCATGGCCGGCAAGCCGCGCTGGGTGATGCCTTGTGCAACCTGTTGGAGTCGCAGGGCGCACAGGTGCAGCGCGAGTTCTATTACAACGACGCCGGCGTCCAGATCGCCACACTGGCCACCTCGGTTCAGGCCCGCGCGCGAGGCCTCAAGCCTGGGGACGCGCAGTGGCCCGAAGCGGCCTACAACGGCGACTACATCGCCGACATCGCGCGCGACTTCCTGGCCGGTGCCACGGTCACGGCCGACGACCGTGCCTACACCGCCAGCGGCGACGTGAACGACCTCGAGTCGATCCGCCAGTTCGCCGTGGCCTATTTGCGCCACGAGCAAGACCTCGACCTGCAGGCCTTCGGCGTGCGCTTTGACCACTACTACCTGGAATCCAGCCTCTACAGCAGCGGCCGGGTCGAGCAGGCCGTGGAGCGCCTGGTGGCCGCGGGCAAGACCTATGAAGACGGGGGGGCGTTGTGGCTGCGTTCCACCGATTACGGTGACGACAAGGACCGCGTCATGCGCAAGTCTTCCACCGTGGATGCCGAAGGCCGCGAGATGCAGGGCGGCTACACCTATTTCGTGCCCGATGTGGCCTATCACATCCACAAGTGGGAACGCGGCTTCGGGCAGGTCATCAATGTGCAGGGCAGTGACCACCACGGCACCATCGCCCGTGTTCGCGCGGGCCTTCAGGCTGCAGGCGTGGGCATCCCCACGGGCTGGCCCGACTATGTGCTGCACAAGATGGTGACGGTGATGAAGGGCGGGCAGGAGGTGAAGATCTCCAAGCGGGCGGGCAGCTACGTCACGCTGCGCGACCTCATCGACTGGACCAGCCGTGACGCGGTGCGCTTTTTCCTCATCAGCCGAAAGGCCGACACCGAGTTCACCTTCGACGTCGACCTGGCCCTGCAGCAAAACGACGAGAACCCGGTGTTCTATGTGCAGTACGCGCATGCGC
>RFPX01000435.1 GCA_009925955.1 Betaproteobacteria bacterium | reverse complement strand
AGCGCGGCGCCAACCAACGCTCCACCAGGCGGACCCACAGGCTGCCCCCGGGGCCAATCAACTCGTCGTTGAAGTCGTAGTTGGGGTTGTGCAGCGTGCACGGCCCCAGGCCGTGACCGGCGGTGCGGTGGTTGCCGTCGCCATTGCCGATCATGAAGTAGGCGCCGGGCACTTCCTGCAGGAAGTAACTGAAGTCTTCCGCGCCCATCGTGGGCTCGAAGACCAGGGTGTTCTCCTCACCCACCACATCCTTCATCACCTCGCGCAGGACGGCGACCTCGGCCTTGTGGTTGATGGTGGGGGGGTAGTTGCGCTTGAACTGGAATTCCACCGTTGCACCGAAGGCTGCCGCCGTGTGCTGTGAGATCTCCTGCATGCGCCGCTCGATCATGTCGAGCATCTCGATGGTGAAGGTGCGCACCGTGCCCTGAACCACGGCGTGGTCGGGCACCACGTTGGTGGCCTCACCGGCGTGGATCATCGTCACCGAAATCACGGCGGCGTCGATGGGACGCTTGTTGCGGGTGATGATGGTCTGGAAGGCCTGCACCATTTGGCAGGCCACGGGTACCGGGTCGATGCCGTTGTGGGGCAGGGCGGCATGCGAGCCTTTGCCGATGATCTTGATGTGGAACTCGTTGCTCGAGGCCATCATGGGCCCGTCACACACGGCAAACTGCCCGGCCTTCATGCCCGGCCAGTTGTGCATGCCGAACATGGCCTGCACCGGAAACTTCTCGAACAGGCCGTCCTTGATCATTTCTCGTGCGCCGCCACCGCCTTCTTCAGCGGGCTGGAACACGAAGTGCACCGTGCCGTCAAAGTTCCGGTGCTGCGACAGGTGCTTGGCCGCGGCCAGGAGCATGGCGGTGTGGCCATCGTGCCCGCAGGCGTGCATCTTGCCGGGGTGCACACTGGCGTGGGGAAAGCGGTTGTGCTCGGTCATGGGCAGGGCGTCCATGTCGGCGCGCAGGCCGATGGACCGGGGGCTGTTGCCGTGGCGGATGGTGCCCACCACCCCCGTGGTGCCCAGGCCGCGGTGCACCTCGATGCCCCAGGATTGCAGGGCTTGGGCCACCACCTCGGCGGTGCGCTCTTCCTGAAAGCACAGCTCGGGGTGGGCGTGGATGTCGCGCCGGA
>RFPX01000434.1 GCA_009925955.1 Betaproteobacteria bacterium | reverse complement strand
CTGTATGACAAGTGGTTCATGCAGCCGATCCCGCCGGCCAACACCGCCTTGCGCCTGCCGGCGTCCGATGCCACCAAGGCCGCCTGGGCCGAGCCCAACGACCGCCCGATGGAAGCCTACGCCAAGCGCTGAAACCGGCCAGGGTGGCCCTGGGTCACCCCTGCTCAGCCTCAGCAGCCCGGCCCTGTGCCGGGCTTTTTCATGCCCGAAGCATCGTGGACAACCCCATGCGGGGGGTGGTGGGCCGCGGCTATAGTGCGGCGCAAACAAGGGAGTGCGCGTGGCCACTTGGGATTGGCAGGTCTTCTGCCGCGACACCGTCACCGGCGAGGAGCAAAGCGGTTGCTTCGGGCGAGGCGGCGACGTCACCTACCTCGATTGGATGATCTCGGCCTGGGGCTGGACCCTGTCGGTGGCCGCCTTGGCCTTGGTGGTGGCGCTGGTGGTGGGCTCGCTCATGGGCATTGCGCGCACCACACCGTCGCGCACCTTGGTGTGGCTGGGCAACGCGTGGACGGAACTGTTTCGCAACATCCCGCTGTTGGTCCAAATCTTCCTCTGGTACCACGTGATCCCCTCGCTGATCACGCCCCTGCGCGACGTGCCCAGCTTCGTGCTGGTGGTGCTGGCCTTGGGCTTCTTCACGAGTGCGCGCATTTCCGAGCAGGTCAAGGCCGGCATTCAAAGCATCCCGCGCGGCCAGCTGTATGCGGGCCTGGCCATGGGGCTGAGCCTGCCGCAGACCTACCGCTACGTGCTCCTGCCGGTGGCCTTTCGGGTGGTGATTCCGCCGCTGACCAGTGAATCGATGAACATCGTGAAGAACTCGTCGGTGGCCTTTGCGGTGTCGATCGCCGAGCTGACGCTGTTTGCGCTGCAGGCCCAGGAAGAAACCTCGCGCGGTATTGAGATCTATTTGGCGGTCACGGGTGCGTACTTCGTGTCCGCCTTTGCGGTGAACCGGGTGGCGCTGTTCATCGAGCAGCGGGTGCAGATTCCCGGCACCTTGGGCGCTGCGCGGTGAGGGGCCTTGCATGACGCTGGACTTCACCTTCCTCACCTGGCAACTGTTGTCGAGCTATGTGCTCAAGGGCCTGATCTTTTCCATCCAGCTCACCCTGGTGGCCATGATCGGGGGAATAGCCCTGGGC
>RFPX01000433.1 GCA_009925955.1 Betaproteobacteria bacterium | reverse complement strand
CCTGGTCAAGCGCTACACGGCCAGCGTGTCCTTTGACAAACGGCTTTGGCAGGCCGACATAGACGGCAGCTTGGCCCACGCCGACATGCTGTGCGCGCAGGGTGTGATCGCCCCACAAGACCTGGCCGACATTCAGCGTGGCATGGCGCAGATTCGCCAAGAGATTGAAAGCGGCGCCTTCGAGTGGAAGTTGGAGCTGGAAGATGTGCACCTGAACATCGAAGCCCGCCTGACGCAGTTGGTGGGCGACGCCGGCAAGCGGCTGCACACGGGCCGCTCGCGCAACGACCAGGTGGCCACCGATGTGCGCCTGTGGCTGCGCGGCGAGATCGACCAGTTGACCCCCCTGCTGCGCCAAATGCAGGCCAGCCTGGTGGAACTGGCCGCCGACCATGCCCACACCATCATGCCCGGCTACACCCACCTGCAGGTGGCGCAGCCGGTGAGCTTTGCGCACCACCTGCTGGCCTATGTGGAAATGTTCGCACGCGACGAACAGCGCCTGACCGAAGTGCGCCGCCGTGTGAACAGCCTGCCCCTGGGTGCGGCTGCGCTGGCCGGCACCAGCTACCCGCTGGACCGCGAACGCGTGGCCCGTACGCTGGGCTTTGAATCGGTGTGCCGCAACAGCCTGGATGCGGTCAGCGACCGAGATTTCGCCATCGAGTTCACCGCCTTTGCCTCCCTGGTGATGATGCACGTCTCGCGCATCAGCGAAGAGATCATCATTTGGATGAACCAGAACTTTGGCTACATCGACCTGGCCGACCGTTATTGCACGGGCTCGTCGATCATGCCGCAAAAGCGCAACCCCGACGTGGCCGAACTTGCGCGTGGCAAGACGGCCCGCGTGTATGGCCATCTCAACGCCCTGCTGGTGCTGATGAAGGGCCAGCCGCTGACCTACAACAAGGACAACCAGGAAGACAAGGAGCCGCTGTTCGACACCGTCGACACGGTGCGCGACACGCTGCGCATCATGGCCGAGATGGTGCAGGGCATCCGCGTGAAGCCTGAAGCGATGGAGCGTGCTGCCCTGCGCGGCTATGCCACGGCCACCGACCTGGCCGACTACCTGGTGAAGAAGGGGCTGCCCTTCCGCGATGCGCATGAGGTGGTGGCGCATGCCGTGAAGACCGCCCTGGGCCGCGGC
>RFPX01000432.1 GCA_009925955.1 Betaproteobacteria bacterium | reverse complement strand
CAACGAGCGGGAAGCCAGAGCCCTGGTGGATCTCCTGCTGCAACGGCTCCGCGCTCACCGGCCAGGCGAGCGCAGTTTCGGTGTGATCACATTCAGCATTCCCCAGCAGCTGCTGATCGAAGGCCTGCTGCAGCAAGCCTGTGAGCAGGAGCCTGATCTAGAAGATTGGTTCTCCCGCGACAACCTCGATTACTGCTTCATCAAGAACCTCGAGACAGTGCAGGGCGATGAGCGTGATGAGATCTTCTTCAGCATCTGCTTCGCACCGCGCCCCAATGGTGTGCTCTCGATGGACTTCGGTGCTCTCAACAAACTCGGTGGTGAGCGAAGGCTCAATGTGGCGATCACACGAGCCCGCTGTGCCATGCATGTGGTGACGAGCCTGCAGCCGGAGCAGATCGATCGCAGCCGCACCAATGCCCTGGCTGTGCACCAGCTTCAGGATTACCTGTTCTTCTGCCGCAATCAGCAGCGGCTGGCGGAACGCCCCCTGCGGGCGGGTGATTTCGATGGCTCTCTCCAGCGCCAGATCCACGAGCTGCTCACGAGCGAGGGGTATCAGGTGGATTGCAAGGTGGGTTGCGCCAACTACCGGATCGATCTGGCAGTGGTGGATCCCCAGCAGCCCTCCCACTACCGGATCGGCATCGAGTGCGATGGTGCCGCCTACGCCGCCGCTGCCACGGTTGCCGGCCCCGGCCCGGGTGTGGTCGCAGCCAAGGCCTCACTCGCCAGGCCCATCACCCCTCTGCCACCAGCACCGCCGCCAACGCCGCCGACCGCGGCAGAGCCAAACCCTTCCGCAGAGGCGGCCGCCAGGCTGGCCACGCCCTACAGGCAGGCCAGCCTGGAGCGGGTGAGCAACGAGTTCCGCGAGTTTCATGGCAACCAAGCCACAGCGCTGATCGTGAATCGGCTGCTGGCGCTGGTTGGCGTGGAGGCTCCGATCCTATTGCGCGAAGCGACCCTGCGGGTCACCCAGTGCTGGAACAGCCGTGCGTTCAGCCAGAAAGCCCATGACAGGCTCCTGGTCGTCGCCCAAGATCTGCATAGGCAGCAGCGGCTGTTCCTTGATCATGAAGACACCCCGACTGACCCACGCAGCACGTGCCGGCGCACTGGCCTGTGCGCTGACGCTCCTGGGCCTGCTGAGCGCCTGCAGCAAAC
>RFPX01000431.1 GCA_009925955.1 Betaproteobacteria bacterium | reverse complement strand
CCGCTTCGAGTGGGCATACCAGCTGCGCAGCCCGGTGCTGTGGGTGGGCTTTGCGCTGTTCTTCCTGCTGACCTTCGGCGCCACCACGGTGGACCAGATCCAGATCGGCAGCCGGGGCAATGTGAACATCAATTCACCCTACGCCATCCTGCAGACGATGGGAATCCTGAGCCTGTTCGCGATGTTCGTGGTGGTCGCTCTGGTGGCTGGAACCGTGATGCGCGATGACGAAACCGGCTTCGCGCCCATCCTGCGCAGCACGCGGCTGACGAAGTGGCCCTATTTGAGTGGGCGCTTCTGCGGGGCGATCGCGGCAGCCCTCTTCGTGCTGGCCTCGGTGCCGCTGGCCATTGCGGTGGGTGCGGCCATGCCCTGGTTGGATGCTGAGCGCCTGGGGCCGTTTGTACCCTTGCACTACATCTGGGCCTTGTTCGTGATGGGCTTGCCCACCCTCTTGGTCTTGGGCGCCATCTCGTTTTCCTTGGCCACGGTGACACGCTCCATGATGTGGAGCTATGTCGGCGCGGTGGCCTTGCTGGTGGGTTATCTGGTCACCCGAGGCCTGCTGCGCGATCCGCAGTTCGACCAGATCACCGCACTGACCGATCCCTTCGGTCTGTCGGCCCTGGCCCTGACCACCAAGTACTGGACGTCGGCCGAGCGCAACACCCTGCTGCCTGAGCTTTCAGGCGTGTTCCTTGCCAATCGGTTGCTGTGGCTGTCGGTGGGGGCAGCCGTGTTTGCGACTGCCGCCACGCTGTTCCGGTTTGAGCAGCGGAGTGCCAAGGCGACAGGGGGGGCGGGCACCAGCCCGGCGGGCGCCGTTCCCACCTCCAAGGCAGCGGCTTTGGCGTCTGCATCAACCGCCTCAGCTACCCCAGCCGGCCACCGCGCTCTGCCCCAACCCCGATCCGACCGCGCCACGCGCTGGGCGCAGTTCTCCGAACTGGCGCGCTTCGACATGGCCTTCGTGCTGGGCAGCCCCGCCTTCTTCGTGCTGTTGTTCATCGGCGTGCTCAATGCCGGCGGCAACGCCTGGTTCACCAATGAGTGGTACGGCAGTCCGAGCTATCCGGTCACGCGGCTGATGGTGCAGGCCCTGCAGGGTGCCTTCAACCTCATGACCATCATCATCGCCATTTACTACGGTGGTGAACTGGTCTGGCGCG
>RFPX01000044.1 GCA_009925955.1 Betaproteobacteria bacterium | reverse complement strand
ATGCGCTACGAGTTCGCCAAGCTGCACGAGCAGCTCAAGACCACCATGATCTACGTGACACACGATCAGGTAGAGGCCATGACGCTGGCCGACCGTATCGTGGTGCTGTCGGCCGGGCGCGTGGAGCAAGTCGGCGCACCCTTGGAGCTCTACCACCACCCCTGCAACCGCTTTGTCGCCGGCTTCATCGGCTCACCGCAGATGAACTTCCTGCCCGCCTGCGTGGTGCAGGCCAGCGCCCAACACCTGCGGGTTCGCCTGGCCGACGGCTCGACCCTGGCGTGCGCGATCGATGGCTCCTGCGTCCAGCCGGGTCAGATGATCAGCCTGGGCCTAAGGCCCGAACACCTGAGCATCGCCGAGCCCCACGCCACGGAAAACCTGATCCCGGCCGAGGTCACGTTTGTGGAAGCCCTGGGGGGATCGACGGTGGCCTACTGTGCGCTGCCCGGCCAAGACACACCGGCCACGGTGCTGCTCAACGGCCTGGTTCAAGTCAAGGGCGGACAAGGCCTGCGGCTGCAGGTGGATCCAGCCCTGACCTACGCCTTTGATGAACAGGGCTTGGCACTGCGCCGGCTTCAAGTCGAGGTCGCGAACCATGCTGCATAGGTGCACCTCACCGCGCAATCCCGTTCGGCGCCCCAGCTGGAAACGCCGAGCCCTTCTGGGGTCGGTGGCATGGATGCTTCTGAGCGGCGGAAGCGGGTGGCCACAGGATTCGTGGTCTCAGTCAGCCGTCCCGCCACCACCTGGGAAGCGCCAGCCGGTCGATGCCTACACCGCACGTGAGCAGGACTGGCGCAATGGCGCCATCGTCTATCAAGTGCTGGTCGACCGCTTTGCCCCCAGCGCTGACTTGGCCCGCAAGCAGCACCTGTACGCCCCACCCAAAACCCTGCGCCGATGGGATGAGGTGCCCACGGCGGGGCACTTTGTCGAGCAGGCGCAGGTCTGGAGCCATGAGATCGACTTCTGGGGTGGCGACCTCAACAGCCTGCGCAGCCGGCTGGACCATGTGCAGCGGCTCGGCGCCACCGTGCTCTACCTCAACCCCATACACCTGGGCTACACCAACCACAAGTACGACAGTCTTGACTTCAAAGCGGTGTCTCCAGAGTTCGGCACCAGGGAGGATGTGAGGGCCCTGGCACGCGACCTGCACCAGCGCGGCATGAAGCTGGTGCTCGACGGCGTCTTCAATCACATGGGACGCCAGGCGCCACGCTTCGTGCGTGCGCAGCGATACCCCGATTCGGAAGCAGGCCGTTGGTTTGTGGTGGGCCCCCAGCACAAGGGCGGTGCTCGAACCTGGAAAGATGTGCAGAACCTGCCCGAACTCAACCTGGAACACCGCCCCGTTCGCGAGCACCTCTGGCTGGCCAAGGATTCAGTGGTACGGGGCTACCTGCGCGACGGTGTCGACGGATGGCGTCTGGACACCGCCTATGAGTTGGGCCCCGCCTATCTGGCCGAGTTGACCCAGGCGGCACATGCCGAGAAGCGCGGCTCGCTGGTGGTCGGTGAGATCGTCAACCACCCGTCGGGCTGGATGCCGGCCATGGATGCGGTGATGAACTTTCACTGGCGCACGCTCTTGCTCAAATTGGTATCGGGTGAACTGGCACCCGCGCCAGCGGCCAGGATGATCGAGAGAACCGTTCAAGACGTCGGCATCGAGCCCCTGCTCAAGAGCTGGGTGCTGCTGGATAACCACGATGTGCAGCGCCTGGCCACCGAGATCCCACACGAGGGCCGACGGCGCTTGGCACAGGTGCTCCAGTTCACCTTGCCGGGGTCACCCAATCTGTACTACGGTTCGGAAGTGGGCATGACCGGCGGCTGGGATCCCGCACAACGAGGTCCGATGCGCTGGGACCTGGTGCACGATGAGCACCCCGAAATGCAATGGATCACGGGGCTCATCAAGCTGCGCCAGGAAAACCGTGCGCTGCGAGTCGGTGATTTCCGTCTCCTGGACACACGCCACCTCTTGGCCTTCGAACGCCACACCAACCGCGTGGCCGATACGGTACTGGTGCTGGCCAACGCCAGCGATCAATCGGTAACGGAAACGGTAGCACTGCGCAATGGCATGCTGATGGATGACGCGCCCCTGCGTGAGGCTCTGAATGCCCCACACCTGTCGCCCACACAGACCCAGGCACCCACCAAGGTCGGTGCCGGCTTCATCACGGTCACACTTCCACCGTGGGGTGTTCGGGTCCTCACGCCCGTGGTGCCCGATGCAAAGCAAGGCTACTCCGTCTACAAGCGAATCCCCTGATGAACCCCTGCGCCAACCGCTTTGACGCCCAAGTCGCCGGGCGATATGAGGCCCGCGAGGCCGACTGGCGAAACGGTGCGGTCACCTACCAAGTGTTGGTGGACCGCTATGCCCCCGCTGAAAACCTGCAGGCCAAGCGCCACCTGTACCCGGCGCCCAAGCGGCTTCGGGATTGGAGCGAGGTACCGCAGCAGGGTCACTTTGTCGAGGAGGTTCGGCTGTGGAGCCATGAGTTGGACTTCTGGGGCGGCGACCTGCACAGCCTGCGCAGCCGTCTGGACCACATCGTGCGCTTGGGTGCCGATGTGCTCTACCTCAACCCCATCTGCGAAGCCTTCACCAACCACAAGTACGACGCTTTGGACTACCAGCGCGTCTCGCCGGAGTACGGTACGCGCGAAGACGTGAGAGCCCTGGCAGCGGAGCTGCACCGGAACGGCATGAAGCTGGTGCTGGACGGCGTGTTCAACCACATGGGCCGCCAAGCGCCGTGCTTTCAGGATGCGCGCAGCAACCCGCAAAGCCCCTGGCGCGACTGGTTCATCTTCGACCCTCAGATGCCGGGTGGTGCCCGGTCCTGGATGCAGGCGGAAAACCTCCCCGAGCTGAACATGGAGAACCCCACCGTGCAAGCCTATCTGTGGGGGGACACAGGCTCGGTGGTACGAAGTTACCTGCGCGATGGCGTGGATGGGTGGCGCCTGGACGTTGCCCACGACATCGGCATGAACCTGTTGCATGCGCTCACCCAAGCCGCACATGAGGAAAAGCCCGGCTCGCTGGTGGTGGGTGAGCTGTGGAATTGGCCAAAGGAGTGGTTCCCGGCCGTTGATGGCGTGATGAACTTCAGCCTGCGTGAAATCGTCCTGCGGTGCCTCAGTGGCCGCCTTCCAGCGGCTACGGCCCTCAGAATGATCGCCCGCATGGTGGACGAATGCGGCATCGAGCCTCTGCTGAAATCTTGGCTGATGCTCGACAACCACGACACCATCCGCCTGACCCAAGCACTGCCAGACGAGCCTGCCAGGCGCATGGCGCAGTTGCTGCAGTTCACCCTGCCGTGCGCACCGAACCTGTACTACGGCAGTGAACTGGGCATGACCGGCGGTGCCGACCCCGAGATGCGCGCGCCCATGCGCTGGGACCTGGCAACCGATGACAACCCCACCTGGCAGTGGACCCGCCAACTGATCGAGCTTCGACGCAGCCAACGCGCGCTTCGGGTGGGCGACTGGCGCGCGGCCGAGTGCGAAAGGCTGTTGGCATTTGAGCGCCATACCGACCGAGTGGGAGAGACGGTATTGGTCCTGGCCAACCCCAGCGCAGACGTGGTTCAGCAGGATGTGCTGTTCGCCAATTCCAAGCTGATGAACAACTCACCCATCTGTGACCTGCTGCAGCCTGGCAGGGTCCATAAACCCTTTGTCGCTGGGTTCTTGGAAGTGGAGTTGCAGCCCTGGGAGGTTCGTGTGCTCCAACCCGATGTGCGCCCACTAGAGGGCTACACCACCTATAAGCGCGTGCGCTGAACAGCGATGGCCTTTAACCGTAGACGATTCCTGCATGCCGCTGCGGCCATCAGTGGCCCTGCGGCAGCCCTGATGTCAACGGCCGCACTGGCCTCCAACCGTCCCACCCCTGCCGCCCCCAAAGCCGCAAGCCCTGCTGTCCGCCCCTCCAACATGCCCACGCCAAGCGCAACGCACCCCAGTGCCCTGTACCAGGTCAACATCCGCCAACACAGCCCGGAGGGCAGCCTGCGTGCCGTCACGGCAGACCTGCCACGCATACGGGCTCTGGGTGCGGACATGGTGTGGCTGATGCCCTTACAGCCCATCGGCCAGGCGCGCCGCAAGGGCAGCTTGGGCAGCTACTACTCCATACGCGACTACACCGCGGTCAACCCCGAGTTCGGCACGCTGCAGGACCTGAAAGAACTGGTCACGAGGGCGCATGCCCTGGGCCTGAAGGTGATCCTGGATTGGGTGGCCAACCACACCGCCTTCGACCATCCCTGGATCACCGAGCACCCCAACTGGTACCGCCGAAACGAGGTGGGGGACATTCTGGCGGTCAAGGCCAACCCCGACGACCCCCAAGACACCGAGTATTGGGAAGACGTGGCGCAGCTGAACTTTGAGGTGCATGAGCTGTGGGTGGCCATGCTCGAGGCCATGCGCTTTTGGCGCCGAGAAGTGGGCCTGGACGGCTTTCGCTGTGACGTGGCGGCCTACCTGCCGCTGCGCTTTTGGGAAGTGGCACGCCAGGTCTTGGAGCAAGACGGCCCCCTGTTCATGCTGGCCGAGGCCGACAAGCCCGAGATGCACCGTGCGGGCTTTGACGCCACCTACGACTGGCGGCTGCAGCAGGTCCTGCAAAAGATCGCCCAGGGGCAAACGGATGGCCAGGCCCTTTTGGAATGGTGGGTTGACCGCGTGAAACGCTACCCCGTGGGCTCGATCGGGATGAACTTCATCACCAACCACGACATCAACAGCTGGCACGGCTCCGATGAAGAGCTGTACGGAACACCCCAAGCCGCTCAGGCCATGGCAGTGTTGACCGCCACCCTGCCCGGGCTGCCGTTGCTGTACTCCGGCCAAGAGAGCTTTAGCCGCAAGCGCTTGGCTTTCTTCGAGAAAGACCCCGTGGATTGGGGCGCCCGCACGCAAGCCGAGTTCTACACCCGCCTGCTGAAGTGGCGCAGCAGCAGCCCGGCCTTGTCTGCCCCCTTGGCCTTCGATGGCCTGGAGTGGGTGCCCGACGAGAACCCGCGCGTGATCACCTTCAAGCGCCGCGGCCCCAAAGGCGCTCGCCTGCAGATCAGCGTGAACCTCAGTGCCCAGCCTCAGAAGGCGCTGGGCCGCCTGCAGCTGCCGGCGTGGGGGTGGCATATCGGCCCGCCCACGGCGGCTGCGAAGGCGCCGCCACCGCGAACCAAACCCAAAGCCAACTCCAACACCCAACGCTCCAAGAACAGCGGCCCTTCGGGCCTGGCAGCGTCCACCGCCAAGAAGCCTTGATGCTCAGCCCTGGTGCTCAGCCCTTGACGCCGCCTGCGGCCAGGCCCGAGACCAGCCAACGCTGCGCCAGCAAGAACACCACGGTGATCGGCAGGCCCGAGAGGATGGCCGCCGCAGCAAAGTCGCCCCAGCGGAAGTTGTGCTCGTGCACGAAGAGCTTGGCCCCCACCGCCAAGGTGAGCTGGTCTTGCTGGGTCAGCAGCACCGAGGCAACCGGGTACTCGATGATGGCCCCAATAAAGGCCAACACGAACACCACGGTGAGTGCGGGCAGGGCCATGGGCAGCAAGACCTTGCGAAACGCCTGCCAGGGCGTGGCACCGTCCACAATCGCGGCCTCTTCCACTTCAGTGGGCAAGGTGTCGTAGTAACCCTTGAGTGTCCAGATGTGGATGGCCAGGCCACCCGAATAGGCCAGCACCAAGGCTGCGTGGGTGTTGTGGCCGATTGATGGAAAGGCCGCCCCCAGGCCGTCAAAGATGGCGTACAGCGCCACCAGGGCCAACACGGCCGGGAACACCTGCATCAGGGTCAGGCCCACAAGCAGGGATTCGCGCCCCCGAAAACGCAGGCGCGAGATCGCATAGGAGGCGGTGGTGGACAAGACCACGGTCACCACCCCCGACAGCAGGGCCACCTTCACCGAGTTCCACAACCAGGTCAGCACCGGCAGGTCGGGGATGCGCATCACGCCTCCGGCATCGGGCACCGGCATGCCCAGCACATAGCGCCAATGCTCCAAGCTGATGGTCGAGGGCCAGAGCGACCCACTGGCGAAATTGCCCGGCCGCAACGACACCGACAGCACCACCAAAAATGGCAACAGCACCGCCGCACACATCAGCAGCAAGAAGACGTGCGCGGCCAGCAAGCGCCAGCGCAGGTTGCGGGTTTGAACCATGGCCATATCAGCGCTTGCCCTCGTCGCCCATCTTGGCCACGCGCATCTGCACCACGGTGATGAGCGCCACCAGGGCAAAGATCACGGTGGAGACCGCTGCGGCCAAGCCGTATTGGTTGCCTGAATCTTGAAACGCAATGCGCCAGGTGTAGCTCACCAGGATGTCGGTGGTGCCCGCGGGCACATCGCTGTCCAGGTGGTCGGGACGGCCACCGGTGAGCAGGCTGATGAGCACGAAGTTGTTGAAGTTAAAGGCAAACGCCGAGATCAGCAGGGGCGTCAGGGGCTTCAGAATCAAGGGCAAAGTGATGCGGCGGAAGTTGTCCCAGGGCGAAGCACCCGCAATGGCCGAGGCTTCGTAGAGGTCTGGCGATATCGATTGAATCAGGCCCGAGCACAGCACCATCATGTAGGGAAAGCCCAACCAGATGTTGACGATCAGCAGCATCACGCGGGCCAGCGTGGGATCTGAAAACCAGGCCGGCTGAATGCCAAAGAGCCCACCCAGGATCAGGTTGACCTCGCCCAGGTTCTGGTTGAACAGGCCCTTGAACACCAAGATGGACAAGAAGGCCGGCACCGCATAGGGCAGGAACAGCACCACGCGGTAAACCGACCGGCCCTGCAGAGCGGGCCAATTCAGCAAGCAAGCCAGCAACAGGCCCAAGGCCCCGGCACCCAGCACGGTGAGGCCTGAAAAGGCCACGGTCCAGATGAACACACCCAAGAAGGGTTCGCGGAAATTGGGCTCGGTGAACAGGCGCGCATAGTGCTCAAGGCCCACGAACACGCGAAAGCCTGGCTGCAGTGTTGTGCCATCAGCCGCCGCGAAAAACCCCCGGCGTTCGTCTGGCATGTAGTGCACGCCACTGCGCCGGTCCAGCAAGGCGCCATCCGGCAAGGCCTCGTACAGGGGCTCGGCGGCCGCCACTTCGCGCAGACTGACCAAGCGAAGCGCAGTGGACCCATCGGGCGGCTTCAGGCTCAAGGGCTGCAGGGTATCGAGCCAGCCCACACGCTCGGCCAGGGTTGCCGCTTTGGCCTGGGCTGGCCGCTCAGCCAAGGGCTGTACCTGCAGCGGCACCACGGTCAGTGCCTTTGCGGGTGACTGCAACGTTGTCGTACCGGCTCCACTTGAAACCAGCGCCGATCGCCATACCTCAGCCGATGAGGCCGAGCCCAGCGGTGCCACCTCGAGATAGGCTTGGCCATCGAGCAGCCACAGCTCAAACGGGCGTTGGGTTTGCACGTCTACCAAGCGCTCATCCAAGAGCTGTGCTCGGGCCTGATCCCGGTCCACGAGGTTGCGTGAACTTTGGTTTGTGAAGCCCATGCCCACGGTGTAGACCATGGGAAATGCCACAAACAACAAGGCCGCTGCCACAGCTGGAAACAGATAGCGCAAGGCGCCGCTGCGGCTGGATGCGTAGGTCCACACGGCCAAAGCGGTGAGCAACAACAGCACCGTGGCCAAGAGCGACTGTCCGGCTGCATGAACGGCCATCACCGCCCACAAGCCCAGGCCCGTCATGCCGGCCAACAGGCCCCAGCGGCCGATACGGCCGGCCAGGACTGACCCCCGAGACAAAGGCACTGGCTGCCCGCGGGTGTGCAACAGCCTGGCGCTCATCCGGCCCTCAGGCGCCGAGCAGCGGTTTCCAGGGCCGTGCGCGCATCTTGTCGGCCCTCACTGAGATTGTTCAACGCGGTCTTCATCACCGACCAAAAGCGGCCCATTTCGGGGTTGTTGGGCGTGGGGACTCCGTCTTGGGCCGAATCCATGATGGTGCGGATGCGCTCATCGGCACTGAGCTCGGCAAAGAAGGCACGGCTGGCAGCTGCCCCCAGGGGCTCGGCTGCGTCCAATCGCCGCAGGCCCGCCGGCGACAGCAGGTGGTGCTCCACCAATTCGGCGCACAGTTCACGCTGCCGTGTGTTGCGGTTGACCATGATGCCCTTCACGCCCACGAAGGGCACGCAGGGCCGACCATCAAGCCGCGGCAGGCGTGCCACACCGAAGTCAATACCCGCGCGGCGCAGGTTGACCCACGACCACGGCCCATTGATCATCATGGCCACGCGGCCGCCGGCCATGGCGGCTTCCATTTCGGGGTAGCCGCTGCCCACGGGCATGACGCCTTCGCGAATCAGTCGTTCCACCACCTGCGCGCCGCGCACCGCGCCCGGCACGGCCACGCCCACATCTTGAGGGTCGATGGAGCCGTCTGCCCGGCGGCCAAATGAATAGGCGCCGCCGGCGGCCAGCAGTGAGAAGGTGAAATAGTTGTTGGTGTAGTCCCACAGAATCGCGCGCCGGCCCTGAGGACGCAGGCGGCGGTCGATCTCAAAGACCTCATCCCAGGTTTGCGGCGGCCGCTGTACCAGGGCC
>RFPX01000430.1 GCA_009925955.1 Betaproteobacteria bacterium | reverse complement strand
CGCTCAAACACGAATACGCTGCCCATGCTCCAGAGCTGAGCGGAGCTGAGCTGGCGCAGCAGCCAAAGCCCCGGTTGCACGAGCTTGTTCTTGGCCAGCAGAGGGCGCTGCCACTCCTCCGTGAGGGCAAAGCCATGCCGGCTGGCTACATCCGCGAGAATCTGGCGAGCTTTGCTGATATTGATCAGGTATTGATGCTTGAAGCCTTCCGGCAGATGGATCAGGTCCAGGGAGTGGGCGGGGTGTTCCTTGCCGGCCAGCAGGCGCAGCCGATCCAGCAGGAACAGTTCGTTCGGCAGGCTGACGATCAGATAGCGCCTGGCCAGGGGGATGGCGCGTTCAAACAGATCGCAGAACCGACGTGTGTGCTCCAGCACATCCAGCATCAGCACCGCATCGGCCGGCTCGCTGCCCGCGAGCACGGCCTCAAGCTGATCCGGTGAGCTGTAGAGGATGCGTTCGTCGCTGGCGTTCTGCTCGTAGATGGCGGCGTTGCTGAGATCGATGCCGCGGTAGCGCCAGTCGGCCGGCAGCAGCGTGCCCACCACGCCATCGCCACAGCCGATGTCCAGCAAGGTCATGCCCGGGCCCAGGCCCAACTTGCGGCACACGAGGTCGAGCTTGTCGTGCTGGGCATCATCCAGCTGCTGGGCTCGCGCCCAATAGCCACAGCTGTAGGCCATGCTGGGCCCGAGCATGCGTTCGAACATTTCGGGGTCCAGGTCGTAATGCACACGGGCGACCTCGCCGGCCCGCCAGCGGCTTTGCAGGTTGCACAGCCTCGCCCGCAGCCACGGCCAAGCGCGTGCCTTCCAACCGACTTCGGCGTCCAGGCCGGCCTTGAGGATGCGCGTGAAGAAACCGTCCAGCTGGGCGCAGTCCCACCAACCCTCGACATAGCTGTCACCCAGGCCCAGGCTGCCCTGCGCCAACACCCGGGTAAACGTCTGGGGATGGTGTACCTGAAGGTCCCACGGTCGGTCGCCATTGATGCGGACATCGGCTCGGTCCAGCAGGCGCTGGGCGTGGGCCCAGGCACTGCGATCCCCTCCTTCGTGCACCGTGTTCGTCCGCACGCGGGCGGGTTGCATGCGGTGGTGCAGGGCCACGCTCGGGGCCGTGCCCGTCTTGTTCAGAACGGTGTGTGGGTCAGAAGGGGGTGTCATGCCC
>RFPX01000429.1 GCA_009925955.1 Betaproteobacteria bacterium | reverse complement strand
TCCAGCTGCGCCTTGGCGCTGCTGTAGTCAGCCGCTTTTTGATGGTCGGCCAAGCTGACGCGCTGGGCAAAGGCTGGGGGTACCTGGGCGCGGTGGCCCTGCACATGGCGAACTTGGCGCACCAGCAGCACCAAGCGCACCAGCGCCTGCACCGCCACCAAGCCGGCGAAGGCCCAGGTCAGCAGGGAAAGCGAGTCGGGCACGGGGTTCACATCCATGGCCTCAGTGTAGGCCTGCCACAATGCCCATGACCCAGCCGCGACATCCGCACATGACCGAACACACCTTGCCCATCGACGAGCACAACCTGATCTGGATCGACCTGGAAATGACGGGCCTGTCGCCCACCAACGACCGCATCATCGAGCTTGGGGTGGTGGTCACCGATGCACAGCTGCAGGTGCGCGTAGAGGGTCCGGTGTTGGCCATCCACCAAAGCGACGCCGTGCTGGACGGCATGGATGCTTGGAACAAGGGCACCCATGGCCGCAGCGGCCTGATTGACCGGGTTCGTGCCTCGACGGTGGACGAAGCGGCGGCGCAGGCCCAGGTCTTGAGCTGGCTGGCCACCGTGGTGCCCAAGGGCAAGAGCCCCATGTGTGGAAACTCGATCTGCCAGGACCGCCGCTTCCTGGCCCAATACATGCCGGAGCTGGAACGCTTCTTCCACTACCGCAACCTCGACGTGAGCACGCTCAAGGAGTTGGCCCGTCGCTGGAAGCCGCAGATCCTCGACGGTTTCAAGAAAGCGCAGGCGCACACCGCTTTGGCCGATGTGCACGAGTCCATTGACGAGTTGGCGTACTACCGGCAGCACTTTCTGCTGCCCTAGGCGCGGGCGAGTCCGTTAGCCGGCCACCGCCAACAGTTCCACCTCGAACACCAAGGTGGCGTTGGGCGGAATCACACCGCCTGCGCCGTATGCACCGTAGCCCAGTTCGGGTGGAATCGTCAGCACCCGGGTGCCGCCCACCTGCATCCCCACGACGCCTTGGTCCCAGCCTTGGATCACCATGCCAGCACCCAGGCTGAACTCGAAGGGGTCGCCGCGTGACTTGCTGCTGTCAAAGCGCCGGCCACGGCCCTGATCCGCCGTGGGGTCGTGGAGCCAGCCGGTGTAGTGAACGGTGACGTCCTGGCCCGCTTGTGCGGTGGCGCCGGTTCCGATGG
>RFPX01000428.1 GCA_009925955.1 Betaproteobacteria bacterium | reverse complement strand
GGTGGGCAGGCGCTGCAGAATCAGTTCATCTACATTGATGCGGCTGACAAAGGAATAGCCCCAGTCGCCCTGCAGCATGCTGGCCAGCCAACGGAGGTAGCGCTCCCAAACGGGGTCGTCCAAGCCGAACTGCACGCGCAGGGCCATGCGCACCTCGGGCGGCACGTTGGGGTTGGTCGCCAGTTCCTCGAACGGGTCGCCCGGTGCCAGGGCCAGTACGGTGAACAGCACCGCACTGATCCCCAGCAGGCTGGGCAGCGCGATCAGGAAACGGCGCAGGATGTAGCCGCCCACGGTCTATCCCGCTTTCAGGCCTCGCGCGTCCAGTAGCCCAAGGCCCAGGTGGTGTTGTCCCAGGCCGAGAGCACGGGGCGCAGCTTGGCACCCACCCCATAAGGCCGTGGCCGCGAGAACAGCGGCACCACATGCTGGTCGGCCACCAGCAGGTCGTTCATGCGAATGAACAGCGCCGCGCGCTTGACCGGGTCAATCTCCACCTGCGCAGCCTTGTGCGCGGCGTCGTACTCGGCGTTTTGCCAGCGGGTGAGGTTGCGCCGCGCCCACTTGTTTTCCTTCTGCGACAGTTCCCAAGAGGTGAACTGCTCCATGAAGCTTTGCGGGTCGGGCTGCGTCATGGTGGTGGTGTACATCTGCATGTCGGCCCAGAACTTCTGGTAGGTGTCGGGGTTGGCGAAGTCACCCCCGAAGTACACCGCGGCCACCACGCTCTTGAGTTCGAGGTCGATGCCCGCCTTGCCACAGGCGTCCTTGATGATGGCCTGGCACTTCTGGCGCGGCCCACTCACCGAAGTCTGGAACACGAACTTGAGCTTGGTGCCCCCCTTGGCGCGGATGCCATCGGGTCCGCGCTTCCAACCGGCCGCTTCCAGCACCTGGTTGGCCTTCTCAATATTGAATTCGAACTTCGGCGTGCTGCTGCGAAAGCGAACGGGGTTGTTCAAGAAGTTCGCCGAGGCAATCGCCCCGCGGCCATAGATGGCCTCGGCGATGCTCTTGCGGTCGATCAAGAGGCTCATGGCCTCGCGCACCGCCCGCTCACTGAAGGCCGGGTGGCGGCTCTTGGCGCTGGCCCGCTCGCCGTCCACTTCCTTCCAGGGGTCGGTGGGGTTGAGGGCCACGAACTCCAGGTCGCTGCCTTCGAAGAAATGC
>RFPX01000427.1 GCA_009925955.1 Betaproteobacteria bacterium | reverse complement strand
GCCGCCGGTGTCACCCCCGACACCCGCGAGGCCTGGCCCAAGGTTTCCGGGCGGTGGCGGCTGAGCTTCTGGCGCACCTCGATGCTCAGGGCGGTCACCGCGCCGTAGTCAAAATCGTCGGGCAGCTTCAGGTTTTCATAGTGGGCCGCCCGCGCCACCTCTTCCACCTGCTTGTCGATGTAGCCCGCATACTTGGTGGCGATCTCCACCTGCTCCACCACCGCATCGGCCAGGCCGGCACCCAGGGACTCACGGAGCGTTTCACGTGAAACACCCGCATCGGGGCGCGCCAGTGCCGCCACTTCCGCCACGGTATCGAAGCCCACACCCGGGCGGCGCAGCAGGTCGATCAGGTTGTACTCGTGCTCCAGGGCCTTGCCCAAGAGCCGCTCAGCCGCCTCAGGCGGCAGGATTGCGGGGTGCACCCAGGTGGACTTCAGGCGCTCGGTTTCACGTGAAACCGCATCCCGCTTGCGGTTGAAGGCGTCCCAGCGCGCATCGTCCACCAGCCCCAGGGCCCGGCCCCGCTCGGTCAGACGGGCGTCGGCGTTGTCTTCGCGCAGCTGCAGCCTGAACTCCGCCCGGCTGGTGAACATGCGGTAGGGCTCGGTCACGCCCTTGGTGATCAGGTCGTCGACCAAGACGCCCAGGTAGGCCTCGTCACGGCGCAGGGTGAGGGCCGCGTGCCCCTGGGTCTGCAGGGCGGCATTGATGCCGGCGTACAGGCCCTGCGCAGCCGCTTCTTCGTAGCCGGTGGTGCCGTTGATCTGCCCGGCCAAGAACAAGCCCCCGATCGACTTGGACTCAAAGTTGGTCTTCAGCGAGCGGGGGTCGTAGTAGTCGTATTCAATGGCGTAGCCGGGGCGCACGATGTGTGCCCGCTCCAGCCCCGGGATGGACTGAACCGCCGCCAACTGGATGTCAAACGGCAGCGACGTGGAGATCCCATTGGGGTAGAACTCGTGGGTGCTCAAACCCTCGGGCTCCAGAAAGATCTGGTGGCTGTCCTTGTCGGCAAAGCGGTTGATCTTGTCTTCAATGCTGGGGCAGTAACGCGGCCCCACTCCCTCGATCACTCCCGTGAACATGGGGCTGCGCTCAAAGCCGGATCGGATGATGTCGTGCGTACCCGCGTGGGTGTGGGTGATCCAGCAAGGCAACTGCTGCGGGT
>RFPX01000426.1 GCA_009925955.1 Betaproteobacteria bacterium | reverse complement strand
CTACACCGACCGGGCCCTGAACCACATGTCGCGCCAGTTTCAGGGCGTGATGACCGACATCTCCCGAACGCTCAAATCGGTGTACGGCGCCCACTCGGCCATCGTGATGCCCGGCAGCGGCACCTTTGGGATGGAGGCAGTGGCACGACAGTTCGCCACCGGGCGCGACGTAATGGTCTTGCGCAATGGCTGGTTCAGCTACCGCTGGACCCAAATCTTCGACATGGGCGGCATTCCCGCGTCCAGCCAGGTGCTCAAGGCACGGCCGGTGGCTCCAGGGCCTCGACAGCCGTGGGCACCGGCCCCATTGGACGAAGTCCTGGCCCGTGTGCGCAGCCAGCGCCCTGCCCTGGTGTTTGCGCCGCATGTGGAAACCTCGGCCGGCATGATCCTCCCGGACGAGTACCTCCGGGCGGTGGCCGATGCCCTGCACGCTCATGACGGCCTGCTGGTGCTGGATTGCATCGCATCGGGTGCAGCCTGGGTCGACATGCGTGCAACGGGCGTCGATGTGCTGATCAGCGCTCCCCAGAAGGGATGGTCGGGGTCGCCGAGTTGCGCCTTTGTGATGTTGAGCGAGCGGGCCCGACGGGCCATCGAGCACACCACCAGCTCCAGCTTCGCTTGCGACCTGCGCAAGTGGCTGCAGGTGATGGAGACCTACGAGGCGGGTTCCCACGTTTACCACACCACCATGCCCACCGATGCGCTCAAGCGGGTGGCGGCCGTCATGCACGAGACCGAAACCTACGGCTTTGAGAAGCTGCGTCAGGAACAGTGGGCCCTGGGACGCGGTGTACGGGCCTTGTTGGCGTCTTACGGATATGCGAGTGTTGCGGCCCCTGGGTATGAAGCGCCGGGTGTGGTGGTGAGCTACACCGATGACCCCGAGATGCAGAACTCCAAGAAGTTTCTGGCGCTGGGGCTGCAGACCGCAGCCGGCGTGCCGCTGCAGTGCGATGAGGGGCCCGACTTTCGCACCTTCCGTCTGGGCTTGTTCGGGCTCGACAAATTGCACAACCCCCAGCGCACCCTTGAGCACCTGCGGGCGGCCCTGGAACAGTTGGGCAGCCCCGCTGTGACACCCCTCAGGGCGCTGGCCTGATCGGGATGCTGGGGCGGTGGGCCCGCAGCTGGCCACAGCCCCCTTCCACGTCTTGCCCGGCTGATC
>RFPX01000425.1 GCA_009925955.1 Betaproteobacteria bacterium | reverse complement strand
GCGCCATGAAGCTTGGCTGGCCATTCGCGATGCAAGGCTGCAGGATTGGGCCTTGGCCGTTGCGCAGGCGGGATGGGTGCATGGAACCAGCCGCCAGGTTTGTGTGCGTGTGGCGGCGCCAATGACAACGCTGAAATCCGTCGCCCCATTCCAAGACCTGAGTCTGTTGGGCGAAGAGTCCCGCTGGAAGGATGCGCACCCGCTGACAGGACTGCGTCACGCAACGGCGCAGATGCGATGGACCGAATCAACGGCGTCCAATGATGCGTCCCCGTCTTCCCGTCCTACCGTCAGCCTGCACGTCATGCACAGCTGGGGCGGCGGTCTGCGCAAGTGGGTTCATGATTACGCGAAGGCGGAATCATCCAGCGGGGCTGGGCGCGGGCTGCTCCTCAAGTCAATCGGCACCTATGGCGCATTTGGGCAGCGGCTTGAGCTGCATGCAGGTGATGATGGAGGCGACCCCCTGGAGGTTTGGGAGCTGGGCTTGCCCATCCATGCGGTGGCGCCCGCGCACCTGCAGGTTCAACAGATCCTCCACGATGTCATCGGACGCTATGGTGTCGACCGGGTGCTCGTTTCATCGCTGATCGGGCACAGCCTGGATGTGCTGCGAACCGGCTTGCCCACGGTGCTGGTGCTGCATGATCACCACCCGTTCTGCGTGACGCTTTATGCGCAATTCGAGGGCGAGTGCCGCCAGTGCGATGGCCAGCGCCTGGTCGCCTGCATGGAGCAGAACCCGGGGCATCGATTCTTCAAGGGGATCAGCGCCCAAGATTGGTTGGCCCTTCGATCAACCTTTATTGACACGCTGATTCGGCATCGGCCCCTGTTGTCCGCGCCCAGTGTCTCTGTGGCCCAACGCTGGGTATCGTTGATGCCGGCGCTGGCCGAATTGCGCTTGCGGGTCATGGAGCACGGCTTGGACCTCCCGCCTGCCCCTCCATACGATCCACCTGAGGGTGGGCCACTGCGTGTGGTGGTGTTGGGACGGCTTTCGGTAGAGAAAGGCCGGCTGCTGCTGGCCGAAGTCCTGCCGGGCACGGTGGGATGGGCAGAAGTGCTCCTGTTGGGATGTGGTGACCACGATGACCCGCTGAAGAGCCTGCCCAACGTGAGCGTGGTGCCTCACTTCGACACGGCCGAACTGCCTGCACTGCTGGCTCAG
>RFPX01000424.1 GCA_009925955.1 Betaproteobacteria bacterium | reverse complement strand
GTCGACCCCCAGTTCCTCTTCCAACTCCCGAATCTGGCGGCTCACGCCGGGCTGTGAGGTGTGGAGGGTCTCGGCGACAGCCGTCAGGTTGAAGCCTTGACGGACGGTTTCCCGTGCGGACTTAAGTTGTTGGAAGTTCATGATGCGGCCGGGCAAACGGACTCAAAGCCAAAATGCTGCCGGCAAACTGAAGTTGGAAAAACGAATTTGAGAGCATACTTATACTCGTTTTCCTCATATATTTGTGAGGAGCTGCCGGCTAGCTTCTGAGGTGGTTTCGCGCGTTCTGTTCTCGAAGTCACAAGCGCGGCGAGTTCAATTAAACTTTCGTATAGGCTAAGCGCATCGGAACCATCTCATGGCTAAACCAGTTGTTCTCGTCGTAGAAGACCATCCGTTGTACCGGCAGGCCTTGGGTGGGCTTGCAAGCCTCGGTTTCCCAAAGGCCCAGGTTGAGAGTTTTCCCGACGCAGAAAGCGCACTCGCCTTTTTGGCCGGTCTGAAAGATGGTGAACGGCAACAGTGTGTAGTGCTGCTCAATCCGTCCCTACCTGGCTTGTCGGGGCTGCCGCTTATTGAGCGCTTGAATGTCGACTTTCCAGGACTAACGTTGGTTGTCATTTCTGGATCGAATGACCCCTTGTTTGTGAGCGCTTGTTTTGGGGCGGGGATCTGCGCTTTCGTGAATAAGGCGGCGGCCCCTGACCTGATGCTGCAGTTGCTTGGGCGTGCTATTCAAGATGAATTGGAGGGGCACGAGTGGTTGAGCGCGAGTGGGCCATGCGATTTCAATGAGTTGTCGACGTTTCACCTGACATCACGTCAACTTCAAGTCCTGGGGCTAATCGCGCAGGGACTGACTAACCGCCAGATTGCCGATCGCCTTGGGATCATTGAAGCGACCGCTAAGGCTCATGTTTCTGCGATCTTTAGAGAACTGGGCGTAACAAATCGAACGCAGGCTCTTCTGAAGGCTCGGCGACTCGGGTTGTAAGAAGCCCAACAAATCTGAGCTGAGGCATCAAGAGCAACAACATGCTCGCCCGAGCCGATGCGAACGTCTGCAACACCGCTTGGCACCATGTCACGCATGCCGAAAGCTGTCTTCCGAACAGCTGATGGGCCAATAATCGACATCGTGCTTGCCTCTTTTGGATTCGCCATGCGCCCACAACG
>RFPX01000423.1 GCA_009925955.1 Betaproteobacteria bacterium | reverse complement strand
CGCGCGCCCACGCTCAGACCCTCAGACCCCTGATGTCGAGCCTTATGGCCCTGGGGGCCACCGCCATGGCCATCGGGTTGGGCCTGGGCGCGGCCAACCGGGCCCACGCCGCCTGGGAACCCACCAAGCCGGTGGAATTCGTGGTGCCTGCGGGCACGGGCGGCGGTGCCGACCAAATGGCGCGCTTCATTCAAGGCGTGGTGACCAAGCACAGCCTGATGAAGCAGCCCATGGTGGTGCTGAACAAGTCCGGCGGCGCCGGCGCTGAAGGCTTCTTGGATGTGAAGAACGACAAGGGCAACGCGCACAAGATCGTCATCACGCTGTCCAACCTGTTCACCACCCCGCTGGCCACCGCCGTGCCTTTCAACTGGCGCGACATGACGCCCGTGGCCATGTTGGCCCTGGACCAGTTCGTGCTGTGGGTCAATGAAGAGTCGCCGCACAAGACGGCCAAGGCCTATTTCGATGCGGTCAAGGGTGGTCCAGACCGCAGCTTCAAGATGGCCGGCACCGGGTCCAAGCAGGAAGACCAGATCATCACCGTGATGATCGAGAAGGCCGCGGGCAAGAAGATCACCTATGTGCCGTTCAAGGGCGGCGGCGATGTGGCGGTGCAGCTGGTGGGCAACCACGTGACGTCGACCGTGAACAACCCCATCGAGGCCGAGAACCATTGGCGCGCCGGCAAGCTGCGGGCCTTGTGCGTGTTCGACCAAAAGCCCATGCCCTACAAGACCAAGGTGACGGCCTCGCAAAGCTGGGCTGACCTGCCCACCTGTGCCTCGGCCGGGCTGCCGGTGGACTACCTGATGCTGCGCGGCATCTTCATGCCCCCCGGCGTCACACAGGACCAGATCAACTTCTACCTGGAGTTGATGAAGAAGGTGCGCGCCACGCCCGAGTGGAAAGACTTCATGGAGAAGGGCGCCTTCAACCAGACCTTCATGAGCGGACAGGAGTATGTCGACTGGCTCGGCAAGAACGAGTTCCGCCACCGCGAGCTGATGAAGGAGGCGGGTTTCCTGGCCAAGTGAGCCGGGCTTCCGCCAACCCCCAACGTCGGTGGTGTTCGACAGCTTGCGCATGGGCGCGGGCTGGGCCGACGATGGCCCCCAGTCGGGCTACTTTCCCTTCTACATCGGCCTGATGCTCCTGGGCTCCAGCGGCTTCATCCTGT
>RFPX01000422.1 GCA_009925955.1 Betaproteobacteria bacterium | reverse complement strand
ATCGCGCAGCCGCCACGAAAGCGTGGCGACCTCCGTTGGAGGTCCCTGCAATGTAGGACCTGTCAGGCTCGCGCCCATAGGCGGCACGGATCAGGGCTTTGGCCATGGGTGTCAGCGTGCCCACAGCCTGGTAGCCGTAGTCCAGACGCGCCTGTGGGTCCAGACCAAACAGGGGATTTTGAGCGGCGTTGTGCCCTGCATCCGAACTGATGATGGCAAACCCCATCTGCAGCCCATTGCGCAGAAGGCCGCCACTGCCGATGGACATTCCGCCATCGGCCACCGTGATCACGCCGTCGGTTCCACCGTTACCTTGATACAAAAATCGGCCAGACCAATCCTTGGGCAAACGCATTTGGAATCCGATGGCATAGGTCTGCCCATCGACCGTGCTGACCCTTTGATTCATGGTGCCAGTGACCAGGCAATGTTCGCCCACTGGTTGACCAGCGTTGTTGAGCGTGCCGGATGCCACAACCGTTGCCGAGGAGATGACGGTGGACGCGAAGGTGAACCCCGACAGTGATGTGCAGTTGGCCAGGTTCGACGCCTGTGCAGGCGCCAACTGCGGCAGGGGTGGCTCGGTCTTGCCGCCGCAAGCCGTCAACAGCAAGACCCCCATGGCTGCGCCTGCGGCCCCCAATGTCCTCTTCATACATACCCCTCCCATTCGGGTGTGATTCGTGTCTTCTGTTTTTTTCGCCCTACTGGCGCTCTGCTTTGGCCACCGCCAAGCGGTAACCACTGACCCCCATGGGGGACTCCGTTCGCGCCGCCTCAATGCGCCCACTGACCCACACGGCCTCCATGACGCGCAGCCCGCTTAAGGGTCGGTCGGACCGGCAATAGACGATTTGGTTGGCTGGCGGGGGCGGCGAGTGCACACAGGCACCGAAGTACGGCACCAACAGAAACTCGCTGACCCCAGCCTTGCCTGCCTTTATGGGCACCAAGTAACCGGGCAACCGCACGTTTTGACCGTTCAGGCTCTGCAGCACGGGCGCCTCATCGAGAAACTTGCGCATCTTCTCCAGGGCAGCCTTGGCCTGCGGATCCGCATCGTCCAAACGATCCAGATTCGGCGGCAAACCCTTGGTGGCTCCGCCAGGGTCCCATCCCCGTGGCCAGAGTTCGTCCCAGCGCAACTCACGCCAGCTGGTTGCAAACGCTGTGGGCATCCAACACGCCAGCGCCGCAGAT
>RFPX01000421.1 GCA_009925955.1 Betaproteobacteria bacterium | reverse complement strand
AAGAGCCAGACCCTGACCCGTCAGATCAATTCAGGGCATCCAGTGCGCTGGCACTGCTGACCAGCGCACACGCACCGCCTGTCGACGCTCGTGTTTCGGCGGCCCAAGCAAGCGATCCGGCTTACAGCCCGCACCTGTGCGAGCTGCACCGCGACCACCGCTTGGCATCGGATGTCTCGCCACTGGGGCCGCCGGCGCGCAGCCGTTGAGCGCGTGGCGCGCTCACACCCCGAACCGCCCAGGCCCTGAGGCGGCTCAGATCTTGCGCAGCAAAGCGCCCAAGACCAACGCGACGTTGCCCACCATGGTTTGGCGGTAAAGACCGCTGTCCCACAAGCCCCACACGCGCTGCAGCATGGAGCCGTTGCGGGAGGCTGCAAACTCATCGAGAACGGATCGGTTCTCGTCGGTGAGCAGCGGCTTGATGGACATCAAGGCTTGGATGTTCTGATCGGTCCACTTCCTGAAGCGGCCCTTCAACAACAGCCGCAGGCGCACCAGGCGCGCACCCCAGCTGATGTTGGCACCCACCTGGTTGTCGTCGTGTTGCCGATACCGCACCGTGGGGTAAGCGTCATAGTGCACCCGACCGCCACACCCTGAAATCACTTGGTAGGCCCACCAGTCGTGCGCCACCACTTGAACCTGGTCACCGGCACGGCGCAGCAGGTCGCGTGCAGCCCGGTTGAACACCATGGTGTTGCCGCCGGCCACGTTTTGCACCAGTGCGTTTTCAAAACTGGGGCTGCGGTTGAACAGGGGCGAATAACCGATGTACTGGTTGCGCTCGTCGACCAGCTGGGTGCGTGAGCCGTACAGGGCCGGAACATGGCGCGGCACGGTCTGCAGCCACTTCATGGCACGCTCGAGCTTGTCGGCTTCCCAGATGTCGTCCTGGTCCGCGTAGGCAAAAAACTCGGTGTTGATGTCGGCTCTGCAGGTCAGAGAAAGGAAATTGGCCGTGGACCCTTCAGCCGGACCCGCATGGATGGACATACGGTCTTCACCCCAGTGCTCCTGGTAGTACTCCAGGATGGAGTGGGTGTGGTCATCCGAGCCATCGTCGCTGGCCCAAATCTCCCAGTTGGGGTGTGTTTGGGTGGCAATCGAATTGAGTTGCTCGGCCAAGAACCGTTGGCCTTGCATGGTGCACATCAAGACGGCCACCTTTGGGGGGGCCACATCCAAGGCGGGCCGCGG
>RFPX01000043.1 GCA_009925955.1 Betaproteobacteria bacterium | reverse complement strand
ACGGTTTCGGGCGCCATGGGCCTGAGGTTGAACTGCAGGCATCGGCTGAGCACCGTGGGCAACATCTTGTCGGGGTCCGTGGTGGCCAACACGAACTTCAGGTAGTCCGGCGGTTCCTCCAGGGTCTTGAGCAGGGCGTTGAAGGCGTCCTTGGTGAGCTGGTGGGCTTCGTCGATCATGAAGACCTTGTAACGGCCCACGGTCGGCTTGTAGGCCGCGCGCTCGAGAAGGTCCCGCACCTCATCGATGCTTCGGTTGCTGGCCGCATCCAGTTCCACGTAGTCGACGTAGCGGTCGGCGTCGATTTCTCGGCAAGCACTGCAGCGACCACAAGGCTGCGCCGTCACGCCACCGCGCCCGTCTTCGCCCGTGCAGTTCAGGCTCTTGGCCAGGATTCTCGAGACGGTGGTCTTGCCGATGCCACGCGTACCGGTGAACAGATAGGCGTGGTGCAGGCGACCGGTGGACAGCGCCGAGCTCAAGGCCCGCACCACGGCCTCCTGACCCACCATCTGATCGAAGGTGCGGGGCCGGTACTTTCGTGCAAGCACAACGTAGGACATCGGCAGATTCTATGTGGCGGTGCCGGATAATCGCCGCATCGCGCCCCTCATGCCAGCCTTGGCAACCGCACCCGTGCCCACACAGCCCCCGCCTTCTGCCAACCCGCCCCTGACCTATGAGCAGGCCGGCGTCAACTACGAGCTCATCGACCCATTGAAGGTCACGGCGCAGCGCGCTGCTGCCGAGACCGCCGGGCATCTCCTGGGCCATGGCATGCGGGAAGTGGCTTCGTCTCGCGGTGAGTCGGCCTATGTCGTGGACGTCGGCCCTTTCTACCTGGCCAGCATCGTCGAATGCCTGGGATCCAAAGCGCTGGTGGCCGATGAAATGCAAGCCCTGACCGGCCGCAGCTGGTACGACGGCATCGCGCAGGACACCATCGCCATGGCGGTCAACGACCTCATCACCGTGGGCGCCACCCCGCTGGTGGTGCAAGCCTATTGGGCGGCGGGAGGAAGCCAATGGTTTGCCGACAGCGACCGCGCCCGCGCGCTCGTGGAGGGTTGGAAACGGGCATGCGACCACTGCGGCGTGGCCTGGGGCGGCGGGGAAACACCCGCCTTGGCCGGCATCGTGGAGAGTGGCCGCATCGACCTGGCCGCGTCCTGTACGGGCATCGTCAGCCCCAAGAGCCGTTTGAGCCTGGGCGAGCAGCTGCAACCCGGCCATGCCATCGTGCTCCTGGCCTCCAGCGGCATCCATGCCAACGGCCTGAGCCTGGCCAGAAGCCTGTCCCAACGCCTTGCCCAGGGCTACCTGACGCCGCTGGACGACGGCATGAGCTACGGTGAAGGCCTGCTGGCGCCCACCGTGCTCTATTCACCGGTCAGCGAAGCCCTGGCCAAGGCGGGCATCCAGCCCGTGTATTGCGTCAACGTCACCGGCCATGGGTGGCGCAAGCTGCTGCGCCACCCCGCAGCCCTCACGTACCGCATCCACACCGTTCCACCGGTGCCACCGGTGCTGCGCTTCATTCAAGAACAGGCCGGCCTGGACGCAAACGAGGCCTATTCCACCCTGAACATGGGCGCAGGCTTCGCCTACTTTGTGCCCCAAGAGCAGGCCCAGGCCACCGTGGCGGTGGCCCAAGCCTGTGGGGTGCAGGCCTGGGTGGCCGGCACGGTTGAGCGTGGCCCCAAGCAACTGTTGGTCGAACCGTTGGGCCTGCGCTACAGCGCCGACGATCTGCAGCTGCGCTGAGCATGGTCTATTCGGGGCGTCCTGCGGCCCCGATGCCCTGCCCCTACAATCGGCAGCGACGGGCCTCCTCGCATGGGAACACGGCCAATCGGGTCAGGTGGGGAACCAAGCAGCCCTAACCGGCGAACCCAGTGCCGGGGTCAGGCTCGTCACCCGTCAAGGGCATGCGGGCGGCGAACCCCACACAGCCCCGCCCCGTCCACTTCAACGGCATGCGACACCTCGGCGTGTCAGGTGCCGATCTGATCCACCGGATTCACTTCGGAACATGAGCAGCGAACTGATCAAACACATCTCGGACGCCTCTTTTGAAGGCGATGTGCTCCAGGCCTCCACCCCGGTGTTGGTCGACTACTGGGCCGAATGGTGCGGCCCTTGCAAAATGATCGCCCCCATCCTGGACGACATCGCGCAGAGCTACAGCGGCCGACTGCAGGTGGCCAAGATGAACGTGGACGAGAACCGTGAGGTCCCGGCCAAGTTCGGCATCCGTGGCATCCCCACCTTGATGATTTTCAAGGGCGGACAATTGGCCGCCACCAAGGTAGGCGCCCTGTCCAAGGCGCAACTCGCCGCCTTTGTCGACGAGCACCTATAATCCGCAACAACGCGCTGAAAGTCGCCCACGGGCGCCACAGCGCAACCCCACCGGCGAAGCGGCCCGCGGTCTCCTGGATCACCCGCCGCTTGCCCCAGCAGCCCGCACCCGTGCCGGCCCTATCCTCCTAAACCCACTGCGCTGTGGTGGCGCAGGCCCGATGGCCTGCCCTCTGGCCTCCTGGGGTCCTGCACCGGCTCTCCGGTCCGTTGCTCACTTGCGGCAGCCCTCTTATGCACCTTTCAGAACTCAAAGCCCAGCACGTTTCCGAGCTCATCAAGCAAGGCGAAGCCCTGGAAATCGAAAACGTCTCCCGCATGCGCAAGCAGGAGTTGATGTTTGCGATCATGAAAAAGCGGGCCAAGGCCGGCGAGCAGGTCTTCGGTGACGGCGTCCTGGAAGTCTTGCCCGATGGCTTCGGCTTCCTGCGCTCGCCCGACACCTCCTACATGGCGTCCACCGACGACATCTACCTCTCACCCAGCCAGATCCGCCGCTTCAACCTGCACACCGGCGACATGATCGAAGGCGAGGTTCGGGTTCCCAAAGACGGCGAGCGCTACTTTGCCCTGGTCAAGGTCGACCGCGTCAACGGCCTGTCTCCCGAGGAGAACAAGCACAAGATCATGTTCGAGAACTTGACCCCACTGTTCCCCAAAGAACAGTTCAAGCTCGAGCGAGACATCAAGGCTGAAGAAAACATCACCAGCCGCATCATCGACCTGATCGCACCGATCGGCAAAGGCCAGCGCGCGCTGCTCGTGGCCCAGCCCAAGACCGGTAAAACGGTGATGATGAAGCAGATTGCCCACGCCCTGGTGGCCAACCACCCCGACATCCACCTGATCGTGCTGCTGGTGGACGAGCGCCCGGAAGAAGTCACCGAGATGGTGCGTGGCGTGCGCGGCGAAGTGATCTCCTCCACCTTTGACGAGCCCGCTGCGCGTCATGTGCAGGTGGCCGAAATGGTGATCGAGCGCGCCAAGCGCTTGGTCGAACTGAAGAAGGACGTGGTGATCCTGCTGGACTCCATCACCCGTTTGGCCCGTGCATACAACAACGTGTTGCCGTCCTCGGGCAAGGTTCTCACTGGCGGCGTGGATGCCAACGCCCTGCAGCGGCCCAAGCGCTTCTTCGGCGCCGCACGCAACGTGGAAGAAGGGGGCAGCCTGACCATCATCGGCACCGCGCTCATCGACACCGGATCGAAGATGGACGAGGTGATCTACGAAGAGTTCAAGGGCACCGGCAACTGCGAAATCCACCTCGACCGCCGCATGGCCGAAAAGCGGGTCTACCCCTCCATCCTGATCAACAAGACCGGCACCCGCCGGGAAGAGCTGTTGCTCAAGCCGGAAATCCTGCAAAAGACCTGGATTCTGCGCAAGTTGCTTTACAACATGGACGAGATCGAGGCGATGGAGTTCGTGTTGGACAAGATGAAGGCCACGAAGAACAACCTGGACTTCTTCGACATGATGCGCCGCGGCGGCTGAGCCCCGCGTTTGGCGCTATAATCCGCGGTTTACCGTTCTTCAGGCAAGTGCGCAGCGACAAAGCGGCGTGGCTACCGACAACCCCGAACAAAGGCGACCCCATGAAAGAAGGCATCCACCCCAACTACCGCGACGTGTGCTTCGTGGACCTGTCCAACGGCTTCAAGTTCGTCACACGCTCGTGCGTGCAGACCAAGGAGACCGTGAAGATGGATGACGGCCGTGAGCTGCCCCTGATGAAGCTGGAAACCACCAGCGAGTCACACCCCTTCTACACGGGTACGCAAAAGAGCGTGGACAACCTCGGTGGTCGCGTGGAGAAGTTCCGCAACAAGTTTGCTCACCTCAAGAAGTAAGCGATCGGCTTGTGACGCAAGCCTCCATACAAGGGCAGCCGAGGCTGCCCTTTTTCATGTGACGGCACTTCTTGGCATGATGCGGCCATGATCACCACCCCAGCCCTGGTCACCAAGGAGGCGGCACAGCGCCTGCCGCGCGTGGCCCTGTGGCTGATGGCGGCCGTGTACCTGTTGCCCGGCCTCATCGGTCGTGACCCTTGGCGAAACGCCGACCTGACCGCCTATGGCGTGATGCTGGCCATGGCCGAAGGCCGAACCTCCTGGCTGGAACCGACCCTGGGCATGGTTTCGGTGCACGCCTCACTGCCCGCCCACGCCCTGGGTGCGATCTTCATCGCCGCCCTCACACCCTTGGGCGTGTATGCCCCGTTTGCCGCACGTCTGCCGTTTGTGCTGCTCTTGGGCGCCAATATGGCGCTCATTTGGTACGCCACCTACCGCCTGGCCCGCACACAGGCCGCGCTGCCCGTGGCCTTTGCCTTCGGGGGTGAAGCCGCCCCCAAAGACTACGCCCGCTCTCTGGCCGATGGCGCCTTGCTGGCCTTCATGGCCACCCTGGGACTGCTGCAGCTGGGACATGAAACCACGCCCGAGTTGATGCAGCTGAGTTCGGTGTGCCTGGTCCTGTGGGCCTTGGCACTGCCGGCCCAGCGGGGCTGGCAGGCCGGTTTGATGGCGCTGCTGGGCTTGGCGCTGCTGTCGGCCTCCGGCGCCGCGGAGCTGGCCTTGGCCTTCGGGTTGATGGCCGCCCTGGTGTGCCTGCGCTCGGAAGACCCCGCTCTGGCCCCCATGCGGTGGTGGGTGGCGGCCGGCACCTTGCTGGCCGGCATCGTGGGCCTGGAGCTGCACACCTTCCGGGCCACCCTGGATTGGCCGGACGAGGCTGCTGACGGCCTGCAGCTGCTGCGCCTGCTGGCCTGGTTCACCTGGCCCACCGCCCCCCTGGCCTTGCTGACCATGTGGCGCTGGCGGCGCCAGTGGGCCCGTCGGCACATGGCCGTGCCCAGCCTCTTGGCGCTGTTGCCGCTGCTGCAAACCCTGATGGTGGGGGGGTCGGACCGAACCCTGCTGTTGGCCTTGCCAGGCATTGCCGTGCTGGCTGCGTTCGCCCTGCCCACGCTCAGCCGCAGCGGCAGTGCGGCCGTTGACTGGTTTTCCGTCTTTTTCTTCAGCGCCCTGGCCCTGGGGGTCTGGGTCGTCTACCTGTCCCTGCACACGGGCTGGCCGCAGGCGCCGCTGCGCAACGCCATGGCCGTGGCACCGGACTACCGGGTGGACTTCCAGGCCCTGGCTCTCCTGTTGGGGCTGGCGGCCAGCGCCGTGTGGTTGTGGTTGGTGCGCTGGCGTACGGCACGGCACCGCAAGGCCTTGTGGAAGAGCCTCGTGCTGCCTGCAGGCGGCGTGCTGCTGAATTGGCTCTTGGCCATGACCCTGCTCCTGCACCCGCTGGACTACACCCGCAGCCTCACACCCTGGGTACAGGCCTTGGAAGGCCCACTGGGCAGGCCGCCCTGCCTGGCAGCCCCCAAGATGCCCTTGGCCTATGTGGCCGCTTTGGAAGCCCAGGGGGGCTGGGCCGTGGATGCCCGCCCGCAGGCAGAGCAGAACGCCGATTGCCCCATCCTGCTGCTGACCGAAAGCCGCGAAGGCGGGATACCCGAAGTGGACGGATGGACCTTCAGTGAACGGGTTCGTCGACCGACCGAGCGCTACTTTGCAACCCTGGTGTACCAACGCGTGGGTCCAGCGACTTCACCCGAGCCGAAGGCACCCGAAGGGTGAAGCGAGAGCCGCGCCCGAGTTCGCTGTCGATCAGCAACTCGCCCCCGTGCCGCTGGATGGCGTGCTTCACGATGGCCAAGCCCAAACCCGTGCCGCCGGTTTCGCGAGAGCGGCTGGGGTCCACGCGGTAAAAGCGCTGCGTCAGGCGTGGGATGTGTTCCCGTGAGATGCCGATGCCGCTGTCCTGCACCGCAATGAGCGCGTGGCCATCGGTGTTGACTTGGGCCTCGATGCGGATCTCGCCGCCTTCAGGCGTGTAGCGCGCCGCGTTGAGCACCAGGTTGCCGATGGCGCTGTGCAGTTCGCTCTCCTGCCCCGCCAAGGCCAGGTGTGTGGGCTGTGGGAACACAATGCGGTGATGACCCGCGGAAACACTGCGCACCTCCGCTTCGATCCTGGCCAGCAGGCCGTCGAGCTCGACCCAGCGGTCTACCGCGGGCCGAGGACTGCCCTCCAGACGCGCCAAGACCAGCAGGTCTGAAACCAGGCTTTGCATGCGCTGGGACTGCTGGCGCATCAAGCCCAGGATGCGGTCGCGCTCCCCACGGTCCAGGTCCAAGGATTGCAGGGTTTCCACAAACCCCGACAGAACCGTCAATGGGGTGCGAATCTCATGGGAAACATGAGACACAAACTCCCGGCGCATGGCGTCGGCCTGTTCCCGCGCCGAAACGTCCTGCAGCAACACCATGGAACGGTCGGCGGCATAACGGCGGATCAGGATGCTCAGGCTGCCTTGGTGTCGTGGGCTTGCCATCAGCAGCGGCTCCTCGTGGTCCCCGCCCAGGAGGTAGTCGACAAAAATCGGCTGACGGACCAGGTTGGTGATGAGCTGCAGCCGGTCGCGATCAGGGTCGAGGCCGAAGTGGTCAGCGGCCACCCGGTTGCACCACACCACATGGTGCGCCGAATCCAAGAGCAACACGCCATTGGGCGTGGCTTCAAAAGCCTGCAGAAACTGCGCTTGGTCTGCATAAGCAGCGGCCAGGTCTCGTTCGCGCGCGCGCAGGGCCTTTTCGGCGTGGTAGGCCACGTCACCCCACCGGCCCGGCAGGGTGGGCGCTGGCGCATCAGAGTCGCGCTTGAGCCAGTCGATCAGGCGCAGGCTGCGCCACTCTTCACGCAGCGCCCACAGCGTGGCCACGGTGCTCAGACCCACCAGGCCTCCCAAGACCGAAACCCCCAGGCGCACGCCCACCACCTCTCCGGCGACCGTGGCGGTCACCAGGATCAGGATGCGAAGGCACAAGCGACCCCAGTTCACCTTTGCGCCACCACGTCGGCCAAGTACTGGCAACAACGGTCCACCTGTTGGGCGTCACGGGCTTCCACCATGACCCGCACCACAGGCTCGGTCCCAGAGGCGCGGATCAGCACCCGCCCGCCTTCACCCAACTCAGCCTGCACGCGCTTGACCGCCTCATCCACCGCTGCCGTGGCCTGCCACGGCGTCGACTGCTGCAGGCGCACATTGATCATCTTCTGCGGAAACAGCTCTGCGTCCTGCAAACACTGCGACAGGCTGCGCTGCTGCCGACGCAAGGCCTGCAAGACCTGCAGCGCACTGACCAGAGCGTCCCCCGTGGTGTGCCGATCCAGCACCAGCAGATGGCCCGAGCCCTCCCCGCCCAGGTGCCAACCGCGCTCCAACAGAGCCTCCAGCACATAGCGGTCACCAACCTTGGCCCTCACCAGCTCCACACCAGCACGGCGCAAAGCCAACTCAATACCCAGGTTGGTCATGAGCGTGCCCACCACACCGGGCACCGGAAGGCCCGATTGAAGGCGGTCCATGGCCAACAGGTAAAGCAACTCGTCTCCGTTGTACAGGCGACCGTGCTGATCCACCATCTGCAGCCGATCGGCATCCCCGTCGAGGGCCACGCCAAGGTCGGCACCATGCTCAAGCACCGCAGCAGCCAGGGCCTCGGGAGCCGTGGCACCGACGCCGTCGTTGATGTTGCGCCCATCCGGTGCGCATCCGATGCGCACCACCTGGGCGCCCAACTCATGAAACACGCTGGGGGCCACCTGGTAGGCCGCACCGTGTGCCGCATCCACCACCACCTTCAAACCGCCCAGGCTCAAGCTGTCGGGCACCGTGGCCTTGCAGAACTCGATGTAACGGCCGGCCGCGTCGTCCACGCGCCGGGCACGCCCCAGGGCCGAGGAGTCGACCCACTGGGGCTCGTCCTCTAAAGCCTGTTCCACCGCCTGCTCCCATGCATCGGGCAGCTTGGCGCCGTCGGCCGAGAAGAACTTGATGCCGTTGTCCCCATAGGGGTTGTGCGAGGCGCTGATCACCACGCCCAACTGTTGGCGCAGCGCCCGTGTCAGGTAGGCCACACCCGGAGTGGGCAGAGGGCCTGTGAGCAACACATCCACGCCAGCAGAGTTAAAACCTGCCTCCAGGGCGCTTTCGATCATGTAGCCCGACACGCGGGTGTCCTTGCCGATCAAGACACTGGCACGCGCGCCACCGCGGCGCAGCACACGGCCCACGGCGTGGCCCAGGCGAAGCATGAAGTCCGGTGTGATGGGGTACTGGCCGACGGTGCCACGAATGCCGTCGGTGCCGAAATGGCGTCGGCTCATCTTGCTGCGTTCTCCGAAGTTGACCCTCTGCCGGGGCCGCTGG
>RFPX01000420.1 GCA_009925955.1 Betaproteobacteria bacterium | reverse complement strand
GCGCGCACTCAGCGACGCCATGGCCAAACAGCTCGGCCAAAGCATCGTGGTGGAGAACAAGCCTGGGGCAGGCTCCAGCGTCGCAGCCGAGATCGTGGCCAAGTCGCCCGCTGACGGCTACACGGTGCTGATCGCCAGCCCCAGCAGCATTTCGGTCAACCCAGCGCTCAACCCCAAACTGGGCTATCGCTTCAGCGATTTACAGCCCCTGTTGAAGATCACGGCCTCGCCGCTGGTGGTGGCGGCGCATCCCGGCACCGGCTGGCGCAGCCTGAAAGATTTGGTGGCCGCCGCCCGCAAAGCCCCGGGCACCATCAATTACGCGACCTCGGGCATAGGCTCAGCGCCTCATTTGGGCGCGGCCCTGTTTTCTCAGGTGGCCGGTGTGGAGCTGTTTCATGTGCCCTTTCGCGGCGGCGCTCCTGCTGTGCAATCGGTCATCGCCGGCGACACGCAGGTGACCTTCGGTACGCCGCCTTCGGTGCTGGAGTTGGTTCGATCGGGCCGCCTGCGCGGCTTGGGCGTCACCACCGCGCAGCGCTCGCCCTTGATGCCGGAATTGCCGGGCATGGAAGAAGCCGGCCTGCCGCAGTTCACGATCGATTTTTGGTACGGCCTTTTCGTGCCGGCCGGCACGCCTGCAGACGTCAGCCGGAAACTGTTCGAGGCGGCGACCCAAGCGATGAAACAAGCCTCGGTTCAGCAGGTACTGGCCCGCGAAGGCACCGATGTGTCACTCTCGCCGTCCACCGAACACTTCGTGGCCTTCTTGGCCAAGGACAACGCCTTCTGGGCCAAGCTGGTGAAGGATGCCGGCGTGACCCGCGACTGAACCCAAGGACATCACCCCATGATCAAACGTCGACAGGCCCTGGCGGCCACAGCCCTCTTGTCCACCCACGCTTGGGCACAGCCTGCCGGTGCCCAAGGTGCGGCCACGATGCCCAACCGGCCCATCCGCTACATCGTGCCGGTAGCCGCTGGAGGGGGTAGCGACCTGGTCGGTCGCACCGTGTGTGAACGCTGGGCCCGTGCCCTGGGCCACTCCATCGTGGTGGAGAACATCGGCGGCGGTGGCGGCGTGATCGCCTCGCAGGCCACGGCCAAGGCAGCCCCAGACGGCGCCACCCTCATGCAAGGCTATGTGGCCACGCACGGCACAAGCCCCGCCACGCGCAAGCTGCCCTACGACCCCATCAA
>RFPX01000419.1 GCA_009925955.1 Betaproteobacteria bacterium | reverse complement strand
GCGGCCGCGGGTGCGCTGGCCGCTGCGGTGTTTGGTGCCCTGGTCATTGGGCTCAACACCAACCAATACGCCACCGGCTTGGCCCTGTCGCTGTTCGGCGCGGGCTTTTCGGCCTTTGTGGGTGTGGGCTTGGTGGGAAAGAAGCTTGAAGACCGCAGCCTTTACGAGGTGCCGGTGCTCGCGGACATCCCCTTTTTGGGTCCCATGCTCTTCCAGCAACACCCCATGGCCTATGTGGCCCTGGCCTTGACTGCAGGCATCGTCTGGTTTTTGTATCGCACGCGCTCGGGCCTGGTCTTGCGCTCCATCGGTGAGTCGCCGGAGTCTGCCCATGCACTGGGCTATCCCGTGCGCCTGATTCGGCTGGCGGCCGTCGTGGCCGGAGGGGCGCTTTGTGGCTTGGCGGGTGCTTTTTTGTCGGTGGTGTACGCGCCCATGTGGGTCGAGGGCCTGGTGGCCGGGCGGGGTTGGATCGCCCTGGCCCTGACGACCTTTGCCACCTGGCGCCCGGTGCGCGTGCTGCTGGGCGCTTACCTGTTCGGTGGGGTGACCATGCTGCAGTTCCACCTGCAGGGGCAGGGCGTGCAGATCGCCAGCCAACTGCTGGCCATGCTGCCCTACCTCAGCACCATCTTGGTGCTCGTGTTGATTTCCCGCAACGCCACCTGGCTGCGGGTCAACATGCCGGCGTCCTTGGGCCGTGCCTTTCATCCCGGGCACTGAATTCTGGTTTCATAATCCTGGCCTGTTGTTCGTCCCCGTTCCACCCTGTCACCGGAGATCTTCATGACCCTTCGTTCCAAGCGAACCCTGATTCAAGTTGCGGCACTGTCACTGGTGTCGGCCACCCTGGCCCTCAGCGGCTGCGGCAAGAAGGAAGAGGCCAAGCCTGCTGCGGCGCCGGCAGCAGCCAAGCCCGAGCCGATCAAGGCGGCTTGGATCTACGTGGGTCCGGTGGGGGACGCCGGCTGGTCCTTCGCACATGACTTGGGTCGCAAGGCGGTGGAGGCCAAGTTTGGCGATGAGGTCAAGACCTCCATCGTGGAGAAGGTGCCCGAGGGTGCCGACGCCGAGCGCGTGATCCGCGACTTGGCTCAGCAGGGCAACAAGATCATCTTCGCCACCAGCTTCGGCTACATGGACGCCATGCTCAAGGTGGCCGGCGAGTTCCCCGATGTGAAGTTCGAGCACGCCACCGGC
>RFPX01000418.1 GCA_009925955.1 Betaproteobacteria bacterium | reverse complement strand
GATGGACATCTGGCGCGCGTTTGTGCGCCGTAGGCGCGTCATGGGTGCGACCAGACGCGCTGCGCGTACAGACCGGCGGCAACTGCCTTGAGCAAAACCCGTCCATTCAAAATCAGAACTTCAATTGGCAGGAAACGGGACAGCCAGCTGCTCCAGGGTGTTGTGGGCCTGCCGCGCTAGGCGCCCCCCAGCGTCTGACGCGCAGCCCTTCCAATCTGCGTCGGGCTGATGGACGCAGACCCCTGATGCGCGAGGCAAAGCACCCAAGAAAAAGCCCGTCAACTTGCGCTGACGGGCCAACATCGAAAGGAGACTCTCGGGAAAACCTGCGGGGGCGGGCCCCCGCAGTGGGGCTCAACGGTTGTAAGCCGTCTCGCCGTGCGAGCTGATGTCCAGACCCTCGCGCTCTTCCTCTTCGGTGACACGCAGACCGATGGTCATGTCGACAATCTTGTAGGCAATCACCGAGACTACGCCCGACCACACCAGGGTGATGAGCACGGCCTTGAGCTGCACCCACACCTGGCTGGCGATGGAATAGTCGGCAGCGGTCACCATGGTGGCCGTGGTCCAGTCGGCCACGTAGCCAGGGCCGCCCAGGCTGGGGCTGTTGAACACGCCGGTCAGCAGGGCACCGAGGATGCCGCAGACGCCGTGCACGCCAAACACGTCCAGCGTGTCGTCGGCGCCCAGCATTTTCTTCAGGCCGCTCACGCCCCACAGGCCAGCAAAGCCTGCAATCAGTCCGATGATCAGTCCGCCGCCGATGCCCACATTGCCAGCGGCCGGAGTGATGGCCACCAGACCGGCCACCGCGCCAGAGGCTGCGCCGAGCATCGAGGCTTTGCCCTTGAGCATGGCCTCGCCAATGCACCAGGTCAGCACCGCGCCCGCGGTGGCAGCCAGGGTGTTCATAAACGCCAGGGCGGCAAAGCCGTTGGCTTCCAGCGCGGAACCTGCGTTAAAGCCAAACCAGCCCACCCACAGCAGGGCTGCGCCCACCATAGTCAGGGTCAGGCTGTGCGGGGCCATGGCTTCCTTGCCGTAGCCCACCCGCTTGCCCACCATGTAGGCGCCCACCAGACCGGCCACGGCGGCGTTGATGTGCACCACGGTGCCGCCGGCAAAGTCCAGGGCACCCATCTGCCAGATGTAGCCGGCTTTGGCGGTCAGGCCATCGACCAGCTCTTTGCTCGTGTA
>RFPX01000417.1 GCA_009925955.1 Betaproteobacteria bacterium | reverse complement strand
GTCAAGGGCACGCCTTCATCCACCAGTCGGGCCAGCAACCGCAGTTCATCGAGCTGCGGTGCGCGTTGGGGCTCGGCTTGCCACACTTGATTCAAGGTTTGCTGGGCTTGATTGCCCATGAACAGGCGTATACCCAGCATGGCTTGCTCGGCAGACAGACCGTGGGACTTGGCCTGCAAGAGGTAAGCCTGCAAGGCTTGCAGCACTTCGGGCCCGGCATCAGCCACCAGCTTGCCAAAACGCTTGGGCACCGCTTCAAGCTCCGGGGCATTGGTCTGTTGGATGGTGATCCAATGGTCCATCAGCTCCGCTCCGGTGCTGCCCCCCTGTCGCCACCGGTCGATGATCCACTGGTCGCGGGCATTGAGCATCGACTGCTTGAGTTCATCGGTGGCCCGTTCAGCAAGGCCCTGAAACCGAGCGGCGCGCTCGGCCACCTGGACGGGCTCTGCCAAGCCCGGGGCATCCAACAGGCTGGGGTCTTCAAACAAGGCTTTGAAGGTCACGGATCCCAAGCCCATGGTGTGTCGGTTGAAGGCCGACAGCTGCGCGGGTGTATAGGCCCGCGCCAGGTCCACGAGCTTTTCGGTTTGGCTGACCACTTCACCGGGGCTCAGGCCTTGCTTGGCCAGCGCCTGCTGTACCGTCCTGAGGTTTAGGCTGCCAGGGTCAA
Source organism: Betaproteobacteria bacterium (assembly GCA_009925955.1). GTDB lineage: Bacteria > Pseudomonadota > Gammaproteobacteria > Burkholderiales > Burkholderiaceae_C > RFTU01. Next base: position 527 of record RFPX01000417.1, on the reverse strand, counting down.
GGCTTGGCGCCCTGGAGCCGGCTGGAATCGACGCCATGCGGTTGAGCATGCTGTACGTGTTGGCGTCTGGGCTGTTGGCTTCGAAGGCCTGGTCTTGCTGCCGCCGCTGGTTGTAGGCGGCGATGTAGCGGGCCACCGAAGCGTCGTGTCGTGGGTTCACCAAACCACTGGGGCTCAGGGCATCCTTGGGGTGTGCGGTTGCGCTTTCGATCAACACCTGGCGGCCAAACATCTCGATCAGGGCCTTGCCCACTTCGGCATCGCGCTGCAGTTGTTCCACACCACGGTGCCCAAAGCGATGGGCCACGGCTGATTCTTTTCGGATGCCGCCGTCAGCGGTCACCGTGAAGTGGGCGCTGGGGTGGGCTGCCATCAAGTCGATGGCAGCTTTGTAGTCGTAGGCGGTCGGGGTTCGCATGGGTGCAGGGCCTTTCAAGCCGGTTGCAGTTGGGTCAGCACCGCAGCGGCGGCGGCGTACCGCTCGTCCACGTTGGCCGTGGGATCAAAACACTCGGCCACGGCGCGCC
>RFPX01000416.1 GCA_009925955.1 Betaproteobacteria bacterium | reverse complement strand
TCGTAGATGCCGCGGCTCTTGGCCTCGATGATGCGGTTCTCGATCTGGTCGCTCATGCCCAGGCCATGGCGGCCACCGATCTCGTTGGCCTGGAGGAAGAGCGCCACCGGGTCGGCGTATTCCACGCCATTGAGGGCCACCGGGATGCCTTCTTCAAAGCGCACCGAGACTTCCTCGGCCTTCACCTCGACCTCGGGCTTCCAGAACGCCACGCCCATGATGGGGTTGACGATGCGGATGCCGGAGTTCAGGTGCTCCAGGTCCTTGGCTTCGTGGGTGGCGCCGAGCATGTTGGAGTCGGCGCCGAGCATGTTGGAGTCGGTGCTGTAGGCCTTCTCCACGCTCATCTTGTAGTCAAAGCCGTTGGCAATGAGGAACTCGCTCATTTCCTTGCGGCCGCCCAGCTCGTCGATGAAGGTCTGGTCCAGCCAGGGCTTGTAGATCTTCAGGCTCGGGTTGGTCAGCAGGCCGTAGCGGTAGAAACGCTCGATGTCGTTGCCCTTGAAGGTCGAGCCGTCGCCCCAGATGTGGACGTCGTCTTCCTTCATGGCCGCCACCAGCATGGTGCCCGTCACGGCGCGGCCCAGCGGGGTGGTGTTGAAGTAGGTGATGCCGCCGGTGGAGATGTGGAAGGCGCCGCACTGGATGGCGGCGATGCCTTCGTGCGCCAGCTGGGTGCGGCAGTCGACCAGACGGGCCTTTTCGGCACCGTAGGCCATGGCCTTGCGCGGGATCTCGTCGTAGTCGCTCTCGTCGGGCTGGCCGAGGTTGGCGGTGTAGGCGTAGGGCATGGCGCCCTTTTTCTTCATCCACAGCAGGGCCGCAGAGGTGTCCAGGCCGCCCGAGAAGGCGATGCCGACTTTTTGCCCCTTGGGCAGGTGTTGCAAGATGGTGCTCATGGCGCGATCAGCCGAAATGGCAGATGTAGTGGTAGGCCTCGGTCACGCGGATCTCGAAGCTGGAGTGGCCGGGCACGTTGAACTTTTCGCCGGCCGAAGATTTGACCCAGGTGTCGGACCCGGCCAGTTTGTATTCGCAGGAACCGGCCACGCATTCCATGATCTCGGGGGCGCCGGTGTTGAAGGTCAGGGTGGCGGGCAGGATCACGCCCACCGAGAGCTTGGTGCCATCGGCCCGGGTCAGGCTGTGGCTGACGCACTTGCCGTCAAAGTAAACATTGGCTTGGGTGGTGACGGAAACGCCGTCGATTTTT
>RFPX01000415.1 GCA_009925955.1 Betaproteobacteria bacterium | reverse complement strand
CCCAGCTCGGTGGCCCGGTTCTCTTCACTGCCGCCGCTGCCGCTCATGAGCTGCAGGTAGTCCACCACGATGAGGCCGAGCTTGCCGCACTGGCGGGCTTGGCGACGCGCCCGTGCGCGCAGCTCGGCCGGATTGAGGGCGGGCGTCTCGTCGATGAAGATGTTCGCCTTGGACAGCTTGTCCACGGCTTCGGTCAAGCGCGACCACTCTTCGTTGCCCAAGTTGCCGGTGCGCAGGTGCTGCTGGTCAATGCGGCCGATGGAGCCCACCATGCGCAGGGCCAGTTGCGAAGCGCCCATTTCCATGGAGAACACCACCACGGGCAGGCCCTCGGTCACCGCCACATGCTCGGCAATGTTGATGGCCAAGGCGGTCTTGCCCATGCTAGGGCGTGCGGCCAAGACCACCAGGTCACCCGGCTGCAAGCCCGCAGTCATGCGGTCGAAGTCGTAGAAGCCGGTGCGCACACCCGTGACCTCTTCGGCGCCGTTTTCGTGCAGCTCGTTGACCCGGTCCATCAACTGCACCAGCAGGTCGGTCATCTGGTGAAAGTTCTGACGGGCGCGTGAGCCTTCTTCGCCGATCTGCAGGATCTTGGTTTCCGATTCATCCAAGATGGTGGACACCTGCCGGCCCTGCGGATTGAAGGCTTTGGTCGCGATCTCATCGCTGGCCTCGATCAGCTTGCGCAGCACCGCGCGCTCGCGCACGATCTCCGCGTAGCGCCGCAGGTTGGCCGCACTGGGCACGCTTTGCGCCAAGGCGTTGAGGTGCGCAATCCCGCCGCACTCCTGGGCCTTGCCCAAACTCTGCAGCCGCTCGTGGACCGTCACCACATCAGCGGGCTTGCCCTGCTGCACCAGGTCACCAATGGCCTGAAACATCACCCGGTGTTCATACCGGTAGAAGTCCGAGGCCGTTACGAGGTCTGCGGCCCGGTCCCAGGCGCTGTTGTCCAGCAACAGCCCACCCAGGACGCTTTGCTCGGCCTCGTAGGAATGGGGCGGCGTCCTCAGCTTGGCCACATCGGCATCGGGCGAGGTGGTGCCGGGCGCCGGCAGGTCCATCAGGTCGAATTCGTTACGGGGGGCATCCATGGCGTGGATCATAGGTCGGCATCGGGCCGGCCGCTGTGGGCAAGCCTGGGGATAAGGGGTGGGTTGTCGGTGGAGCGTTCACATCCACGCCAGAAATGGAAAAGGCCGGCAAAGCCGGCCCTT
>RFPX01000414.1 GCA_009925955.1 Betaproteobacteria bacterium | reverse complement strand
CCGCGGCGTGCATGCGGCCACCCGCTTCCTGCCCGATGGATCGGGCCTGCTGGTGGCCACCGACCGCTTCAGCGAGTTCCGCGAGCTGGCCGCCTTTGATTTCAAGTCGGGCCAACTCAAGCGCATCACGGGTCACATTCCCTGGGATGTCGCGGGCGCGGGCATGAGCTACGACGGCAAGCTGCTGACCGCATCGGTGAACGTGGATGGCAAAGACGAACCCCGCTTCTTCGAGCCGGCCAACAACTGGGCGGAGCGCAGCTTCAAGGGGCTGCCCGAGGGCAGTGTGGGGTCCATGCGTTTCCACCGGAAGCAGCCCTTGGCGGCCTTCGGCGTCAACAGCGCCAAGGGCCCGGGGCAGGTCTACACGCTGGATGCAGCCAGCGGGAAGGTCACCCAATGGACCAAGGCCCACGCCCACCCGGACGTGGACGTGGCGTCCTTCAGTGATCAGCAGATCATCCGCTGGAAGAGCTTCGATGGGCGCACCATTTCCGGCTTGATTTCTCGACCCCCAGCCAAGTTCACCGGCAAGCGGCCGGTTCTGATCAACATCCACGGCGGGCCGGAGGCGCAGGCTAAAGTGGGCTTCCTGGCCCGCAACCAGTACTACGTGCAGGAGCTGGGCATCACCCTCATCCAGCCCAATGTGCGCGGCTCCACCGGCTACGGCAAGACCTTCGTGGCCCTGGACAACGGCCGGCTGCGTGAAGACTCGGTCAAGGACATCGGCGCGCTGCTGGACTGGATTGCGCAGCAGCCGGACCTGGACGCCTCGCGCGTGCTGGTCACCGGGGGCAGCTATGGCGGCTACATGAGCTTGGCCGTGGCCACGCACTACGCCGACCGCATCGCCGGCAACATCGACGTGGTGGGCATTTCCCACTTTGTCACCTTCCTGGAAACCACCGAGAGCTACCGTCGTGACCTGCGCCGCGTGGAGTACGGTGACGAACGCGATCCGGCCATGCGCGAGTTCTTGCACAGCATCTCGCCGCTGACCAACGCCCACAAGATCCGCAAGCCCATGTTCGTGGTGCAGGGCAAGAACGACCCGCGCGTGCCCTGGACGGAGGCCGAGCAGATCGTGGCCAAGGCCCGGGCCAACGGCACGCCCGTGTGGTACCTGCGTGCGGAAAACGAGGGGCATGGATTTGCCCGCAAGGAAAACGCCGACTTCCAGTTCTACGCCACGATCCTGTTCATGCGTGAGACGATTTTGAAGT
>RFPX01000413.1 GCA_009925955.1 Betaproteobacteria bacterium | reverse complement strand
CAAGGCAGAAGGGGATGCCGTTCACATCGAAATCGAGCGGGCCACCCAGGTGATGGTGGACACGGTGCGGCAAGCCGTGGACGAGCGCTTGGGGCCCCTCATGCCCGCTTTGCAGGCCTGGGCGCGCAGCCAGGGGCTGGACCTGCAGGGCCTGGCCGACGGCCCGGTGGTCGACCCACAGCCCTGAAGGCTCACGTGATGAGCCTGACTTTTTTCTGGCACGACTACGAGACTTTTGGCATCGATACCCGGCGCGATGCACCCGCGCAGTTCGCGGGCATCCGCACCGACGCCGAGTTGAACGAGCTGGGTGAGCCGGTGATGCTGTATTGCAAGCCGCCGCGCGATGCCCTGCCCGACCCTGATGCCTGTTTGATCACCGGCCTGACGCCGCAGCTGTGTGAGTCGCGGGGCCTGAACGAAGCGACCTTCGCGCAGCGGGTCTTGGACGAGCTGGGCCACAGCGGCACCATTGGCGTGGGCTACAACTCCCTGGGCTTTGACGACGAGGTCACACGGCACCTGTTTTGGCGCAACCTGATCGACCCCTACGGGCGCGAGTGGCAGAACCAATGCAGCCGCTGGGACCTGTTCCTGGTGGTGCGCTGTGCCTACGCGCTGCGGCCTGAGGGCATCGAGTGGCCGCTCAAAGACAACGGCCGGCCTTCGCTGAAGCTGGAGCACCTGAGCGCGGCCAACGGCCTGCTGCATGAGTCGGCGCACGACGCCCTGAGCGATGTGCGCGCCACCATCGGACTGGCCCGCCTGCTGCGGCAGCGCCAGCCCAAGCTGTTTGACTATTGCCTGGGCCTGCGCGACAAGCAGGCGGTGAAAGCGGTGATTGGCGGCTTTGGGGCCCAACGCCAGCCTTTCTTGCATGTGTCAGGGCGCCTGGACCCCCAGCGCGGCTACACCGCGGTGGTGTGGCCTTTGGGTCCCCATCCCCACAACGCCAACGAGGTGCTGGTCTGGGATTTGAGCGAAGACCCGCAGCAGCTCCTGGGTCTGTCGGCGCAGGACATACGTGCGCGCATGTTCACCCGCCGCGAAGACCTGCCCGAGGGCGTGACGCGCTTGCCCATCAAGTCGATCCACATCAACCAAAGCCCGGTGGTGATCAAGAACCTGGCCACGCTCAACGAGTCACGTGCAGCGCACTGGGACATCGATGTGGGCTTGGCGCTGCGCCATGCACAGGCAGGCCTGGCACAAGCGGCGGCCTTTGA
>RFPX01000412.1 GCA_009925955.1 Betaproteobacteria bacterium | reverse complement strand
GGCTGATCAGCGGTCGGTGAACACGGGTGCACGCTTGGCCAAAAAGGCGGCGATGCCCTCTTGGCTGTCGGGTGCCACCGCCAACCCGGCTTGCAGCCGGCCTTCTTCGGCCAAGGCCGCTTCCAAGCTCAGGCCTTGTGCCGCATCCATGGCCAATCGTGTGGCCACCAGGGCCTTCACCGGCATGGCCGCCAACTGGGCCGCCAACGCTTGCACGGTGGGCATCAGCTCGGCGTCCGGCACGCATTGCCAAATCAAGCCCATGGCCTGGGCCTGGCTGGCGGACAGCTTGTGGGCCGTGAGTGCCAAGCCCAGTGCGTGGGCACGGCCCACCAAGCGCGGCAACAACCAGGTGCCCCCACAGTCCGGCACCAGGCCGATCTTGGAGAAGGCCTGAATGAAGGACGCCGACTCAGCCGCCACCACCAGGTCACACCCGATGGCCAGGTTGGCTCCGGCACCGGCGGCCACACCATTGACCGCCGCAATCACCGGCACCGGCATGCGGCTGATCTGCAAGGCCAAGGGCTTGTAGTGCTCGGCCACCAGGTCACCCACTGGCGGTGCATCGGGTGCCGTCACCTCGGCCAGGTCTTGCCCAGCGCAGAACGCGCGGCCCGCACCCGTGAGCACCACACAGCGCACGCTGGGCGTGGCCGCGGCCTGCTCCAGCGCCGAACGCAGGCTGTGGTGCATGGGCAGGGTGAAGCTGTTGAGCGCCTTCGGACGGTTCAGGGTGATGGTGCGCACGGCGCCCGCATCACCCACCAGGACAGGCACATCAGAGGCATCGGACATGGTCGCTGCAGGCCAAGGTTGTGGATTCAGGGTTGACATCGTATAGTTTACCGACCGGTCGGTCAATTAATGGAATTCCCATGCCCTGCTACTCCCTGGACGGCTTGTCGCCCGTGGTGCACCCCAGCGCCTTCATCCACCCCAGCGCCGAGCTGATCGGTGACGTGTGGGTCGGTGCGAATTGCTACATCGGCCCGCTGGCCAGCCTGCGTGGCGACTTCGGCCGCATCGTGGTACGCGAGGGTGCCAACGTGCAGGACACCTGCGTGCTGCATGCCTTTCCCGGCAAAGACTGCGTGGTGGACGTGAACGGGCACATCGGCCACGGCGCGGTGCTGCACGGCTGCACCGTGGGGCGCAATGCCCTGGTGGGCATGAACAGCGTGGTCATGGACGAGGTGGAGATCGGCGAGGCCACCATCGTGGCCGC
>RFPX01000411.1 GCA_009925955.1 Betaproteobacteria bacterium | reverse complement strand
TGAATTACCTGCACGGACCTTGCCTGGTGCTGGCCGGCGCAGGCTCGGGAAAGACACGGGTGATCACCCACAAATTGGCCCGGCTGCTGCAAACCGGTTTGGAGCCCGGCCAGTTGGCCGCCATCACCTTCACCAACAAGGCTGCGCAAGAGATGCGCGAGCGGGCCAAGGCGCTGGTGGGGCCACGGGTGGCGGGTCAACTCGTGATCAGCACCTTCCACAGCCTGGGGGTTCGGCTCTTGCGCGAGGACGGCACGGCCTTGGGGCTGAAACAGGCCTTCAGCATTTTGGACAGCGATGACGTGCTGAGCCTGCTGCGCGACGCCGGCGCCACCACCGATGCCAAGCTGGCGCGCCAGTGGCAGTGGGCCATCAGCCTGTGGAAGAACCAGGGTCTGAACAGCGAGGGTGCTGCCGTAATCGCCCAAAACGACCACGAGCGGGTGGCCGCCCAGGTGATGCGGCGCTACGAAGAGCGTTTGATGGCGTACCAGGCCGTGGACTTCGACGACTTGATCGGTTTGCCGCTGCGCCTGCTGCAGCGCGACGAGGCGGTGCGCCTGAAGTGGCAGGAGCGCTTCCACCATGTGTTGGTGGACGAATACCAGGACACCAATGCTGTGCAATACGAGCTGATGAAGCAGCTCGTGTTGCACCCCGATCCGCGCCGCGCGGCACGCTTCACCGCTGTGGGTGACGATGACCAAAGCATCTACGGTTGGCGCGGCGCCACCATCGACAACCTCAAGCGCCTTCCGCAGGACTTCCCGCAGCTGCGCGTGATCGCCTTGGAGCAGAACTACCGCTCCACCGCGGCCATCCTGCGCGCAGCCAACCACGTCATTGCGGCCAACCCCAAGCTGTTCGAAAAGAAACTGTGGAGCGAGCTGGGCGAAGGCGAGCCGGTCAAGCTGGTGGAGTGTGACGGTGAGGAGCACGAGGCCGAGCGTGCGGTGGCCTTCATCCAAGCCATCCGCGGCAACGGCGGGCCCTCGATCAAGCTGTCGGATTTCGCCATCCTGTACCGTGCCAACCACCAGGCCAAGGTGTTTGAGCAAAAGCTGCGCGCGGCCCAGATCCCCTACAAGGTCTCCGGGGGGCAGAGCTTCTTCGACCGCGCCGAGATCAAGGACCTGTGTGCCTGGTTGCGCCTGTTGGTCAACCAGGATGACGACCCGGCTTTCTTGCGCGCCATCACCACGCCCAAGCGTGGCATTGGCCACCAGACC
>RFPX01000042.1 GCA_009925955.1 Betaproteobacteria bacterium | reverse complement strand
TCTGAGCCATAGCTGGAGGACGCCCCGTCACGCAGGATGTCGGTTCGGCTGAGCGCCATGCGTGGGATCACGTTCACGCTGACGTACTGGTTGGTCAGCGGCTCTTTTGCCAAACGGCGGCCGTTGAGCAGCGTCAGGGTACGCATGGGCCCGAAGCCACGCAGGCTGGTCATCGGGCCGGCAGTGCCCTGGTTGCTGCCCAAGGAATTCGCCTGAGGCAGCTCCAGCATGTAGTCCTTCAGCTCGGTGTTCAAACGCGCGTCCATGTCGGCTGCGGTGATCGAGGTGATGGGCAATGCGGTTTCACTGCTGACGCCGCTGATGCTGCGCCGAATGATCGACCCGGTGACATCGATGCGCTGGGCCGCATCGGCGCCCTGGGCTTGCGCTTGGGCGTGGGCCGCGGGAAAGGCTGCGGCCAGACCCAGGATGGCGAGCGTCACAGCGGTGGGCTTTTGGATCATGGTGTTGAAACGGGGGGGCATCACGTGTCTCCTGGTTGTAGTGCGTGTTGGTGGCGGGGTTTGGCGTGGGGTTTAGCGGGTCGTGGCCTTCATCCGGTCACGGCTGTTGTTCAGGTGCATGTACATGGCGGCACGGGCCATCGCCGCGTCACCTCGTGCGATGGCATCGAAGACGGCGCGGTGCTCCATCGCGGTGATCTCCTTGCCCGACCTCAATTGCGGGGTGGGCTCTCCGAATCGAGGGGTTTTCGGGGACGGCGCGAGCTTGCCGGTGCCCGTGCGGCCTCGCGTGATCGTGGCGGTTCCGATGGACCGCAGGACATGCAGAAAGTATTCGTTGCCCGTGGCCTGCGCGATCAGTTCATGGAAACGGAAATCCGCTTCGGCCGTGCCCTCCCCGGTCGAGTGCTGCCGGTCAAACGCATCCAAGGCCGCCTGCATGGCCGACAACTGTTCCGGCGTGCGCCGTTGCGCTGCCAGGGCGGCCGCATCGGATTCCAGGCTCAGCCGCAACTCAAGCAAGGCCAACTTTTGCTGGAGCATGAGCACCGCATCGGGGGCGTGCATCAAGGCGCGATCGGGTTGAGGCGCCTGCACAAAGCTGCCGACGCCGTGGCGCGTGCGGATCAGGCCGTTGGCCTGCAGACGTGAAACCGCTTCGCGCACCACGCTGCGGCTCACACTGAACTCGCGCATGAGCGCGGGCTCCGGCGGCACGCGCTGCTCGGGCTTGAGCTCGCCACTTTGGATGCGCTGCGTGATCCCATCGACCACGCGTTGGGACAGGCTCGGCGCTCGCTGGGTGTTGGAATCGGAGGCTTGCGGCATGGTCAGCTTTGGGCTCGTTCAGTCGCCTCTAGTCATCAGACGACATACGTCAGTATAGGCACTCACGAGGCCACTTTGGGGGTGAATCGGAGGCCAAATCGCTATCGTTTTCCCCAGGTGACGCCCTGATCCACACCAGTTCAGGGTAGACTCCACACTCGTCAGACGACTGATGTACGCACGGTGGCCCATGATCAAAATTGAAAGCGTCCAAGCCGTTGAATTCACCCACCCGACGCGGCGGTCCGTGGACGCGGCAGGCCACTCCCACCCCGGCCCTTTGGGCACGGCCCGGCAGGCGCTGCTCAGCATTCGCAGCACCGACGGCGTGCAGGGGTACTGCTTTGCGCCACCGCAGGTGGTCCGGCCCCATGTGCTGAATCAGTTTGTGCGTCGGGTCCTGGTGGGGGGTGACGCCCTGCAGCGCGAAAAACTGTGGGCTGAACTGGAGCACTGGCAACGGGGCAGCGCTGGCCAGCTGACCGACCGCGCCATGGGCGCGGTGGATGCCGCCCTGCACGACCTCATCGGTCGCACCTTGGGAGTGCCGGTTTGGCAGTTCCTGGGCGGCTACCGCGACCGCATTCCGGCCTACGGCAGCACCATGTGCGGCGATGAACTCAAGGGCGGCTTGTCGTCCCCAGAGGAGTACGCAGACTTCGCCCTGCAGTTGGTTGAAAAGGGCTACAAGGCCATCAAGCTGCACACCTGGATGCCGCCCGTTAGTTTTGCGCCCAGCGTCGACATGGACATCAAGGCATGCGCTGCGGTGCGCAAGGCGGTGGGGCCGGACATTGCCCTGATGCTGGACGGCTACCACGAGTACAGCCGCACCGATGCCTTGCGGATCGGGCGTGCGCTGGAAGAGCTCGACTTCACCTGGTACGAAGAGATGATGAACGAGCAGAGCATGTCGTCGTATGTGTGGCTGGCCCAGCAGCTTCGCATTCCGCTGCTCGGGCCAGAGTCCCTCTCGGGCAAGCACTACGCCCGTGCCGAATGGGTCAAGGCCGGCGCCAGCGACATCCTGCGAGCCGGCGTCAATGGCTGCGGTGGCATCAGCCCCACGATGAAGGTGGCGCACCTGGCCGAGAGCTTCGGCCTGTCCTGCGAGATCCACGGCAACGGGGCGCCCAATCTGGCGGTCTGTGGCGCGATACGAAACTCGCGCTGGTACGAACGCGGACTTCTGCATCCCTTCCTCGACTATGACGAGGTACCCGCCTACCTGCACGCCATCATCGACCCCATGGACAGCGATGGCATGGTCAGCTTGCCTGCAGGCCCCGGCCTGGGCGAGCAGATCAATTTCGACTACATCGAGCGGCACACCGAGGCCACCTACTGATGAACGCAGGGCCTCGGCCATGAGCGACTCCGCTGAGCGGTCAGGGGCATTGCCCCTGGACCGGCGACATTGGCTGCAAGCCGCTGGCGCCCTGCTCTGCTTCGGGCCGGCCCATGCTGACGGCAAGGCCGCAGGGCTGGAGCCCGCCGTCGCCGATCAACTGCGGGTCGGCATGAGCATGAACAACCTCTTGTCGCTCGACCCCGCCGCCGCCACGGGCCTGGATGCCTTGTCGGTTGCGTGCAACCTCTACGATGGCCTGCTCGAAACCGACAGCCGCGACCCCGCACGCCTGCGCCCGGCGCTGGCCCAGGACTGGCAGGTGGGCCAGGGGGGGCGTCGCCTGGTGCTGCACCTGCGAGACGATGTGCAGTTCGCCAGCGGCCGAATGCTGCTGGCCGAGCACGCCGAGTGGTCGCTGCGCCGGGTGCTGCGCCTGAACCTGGCACCCGCCTCGGTCTGGAAGAGCTACGGTTTCAAGGCAGCACAGGTGGCTGAACAGGTGCGGGCCATCGGACCACACACCCTTCAGATCGACCTGCCACAAGCCACCGACCCCACCCTGGTGCTCATGACCCTGGCCACCTCCATGAGTGCGCTGGTGATCGACCGTGACGCGGTGCTGACCCACGAGGTGAAAGGCGACCAAGGTGCCGCCTGGCTGACCACCCATGCCGCGGGCTCGGGCGCCTTCACCTTGCAGACCTGGCGGCCGAAGGAGCTGCTCATCCTGCAGCGGCGGACCGGCCACTGGCGCGGTGACGCCCGCTTGCGCCGAGTGGTGATGCGCCACATGACCGAATCCCAGACCTTGCGCCTGATGCTGACCCGCGGTGACCTGGACCTGGCCACCGGCTTGTCGGCGCCCGACGTGAAGGCCCTGGCCCAGCGGCCGGATCTCGCGGTTGAGACGGTCCGCCGAAGCAATTTCTACTACGTGGCCCTGAACACCCGACACCCGAGGTTTGTCGATGAACGGGTGCGCCGCGCGGTGTTGCGGCATTTGATCGACTTCGACGGCATCGCCGGCAGTGTGCTGGCGTTCTATGGTCAGACGCAGCAGCGTCCCGTGCCCCCGGGATTGGCGGCCTCGATGCCCAGCCCGGGATACCGGCTGGAGCTTGAACAGGCTCGGCAACTCCTGCGCGAGGCGGGTATGGCCGAAGGCTTCGAGACCACCATTCGCGTGATGGCCGAGCCCCCATTCACGGGCATCGCCACCAGCCTGCAGGCCACATTGGCCCAGGCGGGAATCCGGGCGAGCATCCTGCCCGGCACCGGCAACCAGGTGTATGGCGCCATGCGCGAGCGCCAGTTTGAAGTCATCGTGGGCCGCGGCGGTGGTGGAGCCGAGGCGCACCCCCACTCCAGCCTGCGCGCCTTGGTTTACAACCCGGACAACCGCGACAGCGCCAAGCTCAGCAACTTCCAGGGCTGGCGCACGGGCTATGCCGACGCCACCCTGAACGCCTTGATCGAGCAAGCGCTCGTGGAGCCCGATGCAGCGCGCCAACTCGGCTTGTATCAGCAAGCCCAAGAGCGTGTGCACCAGGTGGTGGGTGGCCTGCAGCCGATCGCCTTGGTCACCGACACCCAAGTGATCCGACGCGACGTTAAAGGCTACGCGGGGCACCCCAGCGGCTCAACCCGGCTGCGCCTGGTCCACAAGGAAACACCCGCATGAAAGCCGGAACACTGCTGCGTGGCATGGCCGGTGTGGGCACCTCCCTGTTGGGCCTGCTCGTGCTCACGTTTTTCATCGGTCGCGTGATGCCACTGGACCCGGTCTTGGCGGTGGTGGGGCCAGACGCGGACCAGTCCACCTACAACCAGGTGCGCGAACAGATGGGCCTGGACCAGCCCCTGGTGGTGCAGTTTTGGCGCTACCTGCAGATGCTGGCCCAGGGGGACCTGGGAAGCGCCTTGCTGACCGGTAACGCGGTGGCGGCTGATCTGGGGCGGGTGTTGCCGGCCACGGTTGAACTGGCCACGCTGGCCATGCTGATCGGGGCCCTCCTGGGGATACCCCTGGGTGTGGCGGCCGCTGCCCACCATGGCCGATGGCCCGACCACCTGGCCCGCTTGCTGGGGCTGCTGGGCCACTCCACGCCTGTGTTTTGGTTCGGCATGATGGGGCTCTTGGTGTTCTATGCCTGGTTGGGTTGGGCAGGTGGCGTGGGCCGCATCGGGCTGGCCTTTGAAGGCACCGTGCCCACGGTGACCGGCCTGCTGCTCGTGGATGCTGCGTTGGCCCGAGATGCAGCCGCCTGGCGCGACGCGCTGCGCCATCTGCTGCTGCCGGCTGCCGTGCTGGGCTTGCACTCGATGGCCTACCTCAGCCGCATGACGCGCAGCTTCATGCTGGCCCAGTTGTCGCAGGAGTACATCATCACGGCCCGCGTCAAGGGTTTGAGCGAGCGCCAGGTGGTGTGGGGCCATGCCTTTCGAAACATCCGGGTGCAGCTGCTCACCATCGTGGCCTTGGCCTACGGCGGTTTGCTGGAAGGCGCGGTGCTCACCGAAACGGTCTTCGGCTGGCCCGGTTTCGGCAGCTACCTCACCGCCAGCCTCTTGCTGGGTGATATGAACGCGGTCATGGCTTCGGTGCTGGTGATTGGCGTGCTGTTCGTCTCCTTGAACCTGCTGGCCGACGCCCTGTACCGCGTCTTCGACCCCAGGGCTGCAGCATGAGCCTGAGCATGACCGAGCTGCCACCGGAGCGCACCGCCCCCACCCCAACGGCCTGGGTGTGGGTCCGCCGGTTGCTGCGCAACCCGCTGACGGCCGCGGGCCTGGTGGTGATCGCAGCCCTTGTGGTGCTGGCCGCGCTGGCACCATGGCTGGCACCGGCCGATCCACTGCGCCAAGACCTGGCCATGGCCCTGTTGCCGCCCGGCCCTGGCCATTGGTTTGGCACCGATGAGTTTGGCCGCGATGTTCTGAGCCGGCTGCTGCACGGTACGCGCATCACACTGGCCATCGTGGTGATGGTCACCGTGGTGGTCGGCCCCTTGGGCCTGGCCGTCGGCGTGGTGGCGGGCTACTTCGGCGGGCGCATCGACGCGGTGTTGATGCGGTTCACCGATGTGGTGCTCTCCTTCCCGGGCTTGGTTCTGGCGCTGGCCTTCGTGGCCGCCATGGGTCCAGGGCTGGACCACGCGATATTGGCCATTGCGCTCACCGCCTGGCCACCCATCGCTCGCCTGGCCCGTGCCGAGGCGCTCACCTTGCGCCAGTCCGACTTCATCGTGGTAGCGCAACTGCAAGGGGCCTCTCATGCGCGCGTGCTCATCAAGCACTTGGTGCCGCTTTGTCTGCCCTCGGTGGTGGTGCGCTTGACGATGAACATGGCTTCGGTCGTGCTGACCGCCGCGGGGCTGGGCTTCCTGGGCTTGGGCGCGCAGCCGCCCTTGCCCGAATGGGGTGCCATGATTTCCGAAGGGCGCCGCTACATGCTCGACAGTTGGTGGCTGGTGGCCGCTCCCGGTGCCGCCATCCTGGCGGTCAGCATGGCCTTCAACCTCTTGGGCGATGGGCTTAACGATGCGCTGGATCCGCGCCAATCAACGTGACTGACGTCCTTAAAGTCGAAGACCTGCAGGTGGCCTACCCAGGCCCACAGGGGCCTGTTTCGGTCGTCCGAGAGGTGTCCTTTGCGCTGGGCCGGGAAAAGCTTGCCGTCGTTGGCGAATCGGGTTCAGGCAAGACCACGGTTGGCCGCGCCCTGCTGAGGTTGCTGCCCCGGCATGCGCAGGTCAGCGCGCAAACCATGCGTTTGGGTGACGTGGATCTGCTGGCCGCCTCTGACGCGCAGATGCAGCAGCTGCGGGGCAGCCGGCTGTCCATGGTCATGCAGGATCCCAAGTACTCCTTGAACCCGGTGATGTCCGTGGGTTCACAAATGAGCGAAGCCGTGCTGCGCGCAACACCCATGAGCCGTGCAGCCTGCCAGGACCAGGTCGAACAACTGCTGGCCCGGGTGCAGATTCGCGAACCTGCGCGCGTGGCGCGTCAGTATCCGCATCAGCTGTCCGGCGGCATGGGTCAGCGGGTGATGCTGGCCATGATGCTGTCCCAGCACCCCCAGGTGCTCATTGCCGACGAACCCACCTCTGCACTGGATGTGTCCGTGCGGCGCGAGGTGCTGAATCTGCTGGATGAATTGGTGGAAGCGCAAGGCCTGTCACTGCTGTTCATCACCCACGACCTGCACCTGGTGCGGCGGTTCTGCGACCGGGTGCTGGTCATGTTTGCCGGGCGGGTGGTGGAAGCCTTGCGCGCAGATGAACTCGACCATGCCCAACACCCCTACACCCAGCAACTGCTCAGCGCCGTGCCGAGCCTGCAACGCCGGCGTACCACCCTGCCCACGCTGCAGCGAGATCCCGCTTGGGGCCACGCATGAACACGGCGAGCAAGCCCCACATCAGCGTGCGCGGATTGACCCTGGCCTTGGGCGATGGCGACCGGCGCCGCACGGTGCTACAAGGTGTGGACATTGAGGTGATGCCCGGACAGGCCTTCGGGCTGGTGGGCGAATCAGGATCTGGCAAAACCACCGTGCTGCGTTGTCTGGCCGGCCAATACCGACACTGGCAAGGCACGGTGCAGATCGGCGGTCAAGCCTTGGCTGGCCGGGCACCGCGCTTTGGCTTTGGGCGGTCCCCGGCTGATCTGGCGCATGCACGCAGCGTTCAAATGGTGTTCCAGGATCCCTATGGCTCCCTGCACCCGCGCCATACCGTGCACACCGCCCTGGCTGAGCCGCTGAGGGTGCACCGGATGGGCGACATCGACCAGCGTATCGATCAGGCCCTGGCGCAGGTGGGCCTGCCCCTGTCGTTCAGAGACCGCTATCCCCATCAGCTGTCTGGCGGGCAACGCCAGCGTGTGGCGATCGCCCGTGCCTTGATCCTGCAGCCCAGCATCCTTCTGCTCGATGAGCCCACTTCAGCGCTGGACGTCTCGGTGCAGGCCGAGGTTCTCAACCTGTTGTCAGATCTTCGTCTTCAGCATGGCCTGACCTACCTGCTGGTGAGCCATGATCTGGGCGTGGTGGCCCACCTGTGTGACCGGCTGGCGGTGATGCAGCAAGGCACCATTGTCGAAACCCTGAGCACGGACGACCTGTGCGCGGGCGCAGCGCAACATCCTTACACCCGTACCCTGGTGGCCAGCGCGGAGGCTTGAGCCCTGGCATTGGCCCCTTCGACTGCACTGAACGGAACCCTCTCATGTCCAAGATCACCGGCTATACCTCGCTGCAGACCATCCAGCGCTGGGGTCGCCCCATCGGAGATGTTCATGGCAGCACCGCCAACGGCGTGACACCCGTGCACATCCTCTTGCTCCACACGGATGACGGCCTCACGGGCGTCGGGTTGGGCCCACACGCCGGAGTGGACGCCCTGTTTCCGGTCATTGAAGGACAGGACCCACGCGCCGTCACCGCCCTTTATGACCGGATGATCGCCCGCGTCTTCAAGGCTGGCCACGGCGGCGCCACCTTCAGCGCCATCGGTGCGGTAGACCTCGCGCTGTGGGATCTCAAGGCCCAACAGGCTGGGGAGCCGCTTTGGCAGCACCTGGGCGCCTGTGACCCCTTCGTGCCGGGTTATGCGTCGGCATTGGACTTCGACCTGGACGATGACGCCTTCGTGGCCGTGCACCGTTCCTACGTGGCTCGCGGATTTAGGGCCGTCAAGCTCAAGGGCGGGGCAGATGCCCGGCGGGATTTGGAGCGCCTGAAGCTGCTGCGGCAGCTGTATGCACGCCCCGGCGTGGAGCCCTTGTTGATGCTGGACGTCAATGAGGCCTTGACGGCCAAAGAAGCGGTTCGCCACGTCGGCCTGATTGAGCGTGAGCTGGACCTGACCTGGATCGAGGAGCCAGCGCGCCGTTGGGATGCGCCGGGGCTGGCCACGGTTCGAGCGGGCGTTCGGGCGGCCGTGGCCACCGGCGAAAACCTCACCGGCCTGGAGTCGTTTGCGCCCCTGTTCAGGGCCGATGCGGTCGACGTGGTCCAAACCTCAATGGTCTATGGCATCACGCACTTCATGAGATTGGCCGCTGCAGCGCACTTGCACAACCTGCCCATCAGCCAGATCAGCTACCGCTGCAACCTGGTGGCCCATGCCGCCAACGCGGTGGCCAACCACCGATGGCTGGAGATCAAGGAATTGAGCGAACAGCCTGAAGGCCTGAGCCTGGACCAGGAAGTCGTCGACGGAGGCTTGCGCCTGGGTTCATCGCCCGGACACGGCGTGCGGGTGGACC
>RFPX01000410.1 GCA_009925955.1 Betaproteobacteria bacterium | reverse complement strand
GACTTCTTGCGTCATGAGCTGGGCGCCACCGGCACCCATGTGGGCTGCGAGCACGGAGTGTGCGGAGCCTGCACGGTGCTGATCGATGGCGTGGCCCAACGCACCTGCCTCACGCTGGCCGTCCAATGCGACGGCCGCAGCATCAAGACGGTTGAGGCGCAAGACCCGCTGCTCGATGAGCTGCGCGCGGCTTTCTCGCGGCATCACGCTTTGCAATGCGGATTCTGTACCTCGGGCATTCTGATGTCCTGCGTGGACTGGATCACCCGACTGCGCGCCCAAGGCCATAAGGCGGACGAAACGGCCGTGCGTGAAATGCTCTCGGGGCACTTGTGTCGCTGCACGGGCTACACGCCCATCGTGCAGGCGGTGATGGAGGTGGCAAATGCTTGATCTGGGTCGAACCTTCCTGCAGAGCCTGGAGCGCAACCCCAACGCCTGTGCCCTGGTGGACGACGCGCTTCGGCTGAGTTACGCACAGTGGGGCTTGCGGATTGGGGGGGTGCAGCAAGCCCTGAGCAAAATGGGCCTCAGGCGCGGTGACCACCTGCTCAGCATTCTTCAGAACCGGCATGAAGCGGCCACCCTGCACTGGGCCTGTCAATTCGCCGGCGTCATCCTCACGCCCCTGAACTGGCGCGCCAAGGCCGACGAGGTGGACTACGCGATCGAAAACTCGCAGGCTCGGGCTTTGGTTTTTGAGGCCGTCAGCCAGGCTGCTGTTCAGGAAAGCCAGCGGGCACGGCAACTGGCCTTGATCGGTGTGGGGGATGTGACGCCAGTCCATCTCGGCAACATCCCGCTGGCCGCCCACTTCGAGGATTGGCTATCAGCGCCCGCTGATCCCACGCCGGTCGCAAGCGCCGACGACTGGTCGCTGATGCTCTACACCTCGGGCACAACAGGAAAGCCCAAGGGCGTTCCTCGCCGACAGCGCGCCGAGCGTGCTGCCGCGCTGGCTCATGTCGCGCAGAACCGCTACGGCTATGGCGAGCGCACCCTGGGCGTGATGCCGCTGTATCACACCATGGGCGTTCGGTCCCTGCTGGCCCTGGCACTGGTCGATGGGCTGCTCGTGTGCATGCCCAAGTGGGATGCGAAAACCGCATTGATGAACATCGAACGAGATGCCCTGACCCATCTGTATCTCGTTCCCACGCTATACCACGACCTGTTGCACCACCCCGAATTCAAGCGTGAGGGGGTTCGATCGGTGACCAAGCTGGGCT
>RFPX01000409.1 GCA_009925955.1 Betaproteobacteria bacterium | reverse complement strand
TACGCCCATGGGGAATGTCAGCCCGTTGCCCAAGCCGTAGGCAAAAAACAATTTGGCGGCTGAAAAACACACATCGTTTTCTTGCAACTGCAAAATGTTTTTGCCATACAACTCAACTGTCCAATAGGGATTGGCATGCGAATGCACGGTGCCCTTGGGGCGACCGGTGGTGGCATATGACCGCCTGGGATACGGCCGATCAGACCCCGCAACGGACCTGCCGCCGCCGAACTTCGTTGCGCTGGAGGTGCAGGCCGGGCTTCAACCCGTGCTGGATCAACTGGGCATCGATGACGCCACGCTCATCGGGCACAGTGTGGGCGGCGGAATGGGCGTCTACGCAGCCGCGCAGATGCCCCAACGCGTGCGCGCGCTGATCACGATTGCGGCGCAGGCCTTTCCGGAAGACCGTACCCTGCAGGCGATTGCCGAGGCCCGCGTGCAGTTTCAGGAAGAGGTGCAGCTTGCACGCCTGCGGAAGTACCACGGTGACAAGGCGCGTTGGGTGGTGGACGCCTGGACCGAATCGTGGCTAAGCCCGGCGTTTGCCCGGTGGCACCTGCGCGAGGCCTTGCCCCAGGTGCGCTGTCCGGTGCTGGCCCTGCATGGCCAGCAGGACGAGTACGGCACGGACATTCACCCCGAGATCATCACGACCCTGTGCGCAGGCCCTTCACGGATGGTGCTGATGCCCGACACCCATCACCTCCCGCATCGCGAGCGGCCGCAAGAGGTGATCGACCAGATTCGGGCGTTTATCGCGCCGGGCTGAGCGCGCGGTTGCGCCGGGCGCTCAGCCGAGTTTTTGCTTGAGCAGTTCACCGGCCTGCGCCGGATTGGCCTTGCCCTTGCTGGCCTTCATGACCTGCCCCACGAGGGCGTTGAAGGCCTTGTCCTTGCCGCTGCGGTACTCGGCCACCGACTTCTCATTGGCAGCGATCACCTCGTCGACGATGGCCTCCAGTGCGCCGCTGTCGTTCATCTGCTTGAGGCCCTTGGCCTCGATGATCGCATCCACCGCGGCGGTGGCCGTGGTCAGGTCCTGGGCGGGCGCAGCGCGTGCATCCAACACCGATTCACCCGATTCTGAGCCTTCGCCCTTCGACCACAACCCGTCGAACACCTGTCGCGCGGAGTTGTTCGAGATGGTGCCGTCCTGCACCCGGCGGATCAATGCACCCAGCACCACCGGGCCCACGGGCGCCGCATCAATCTCCGTGCCGGCGGCAT
>RFPX01000408.1 GCA_009925955.1 Betaproteobacteria bacterium | reverse complement strand
CAGTTGTTTGGCAGCGCCCAAATCAACGCCTTTTGCATGCCGGGCGGCAAGATTGCGTTCTACTGGGGCATCTTGTCCAAGCTGCAGCTCAGCGACGACGAAGTAGCCATGATCATGGGCCACGAAGTGGCGCATGCCTTGCGAGAGCACGCCCGCGAGCGCATGGGCAAGCAGGCGGCCACGCGCTTGGGCGCCAACGTGGTGTCTTCGCTGTTGGGCCTGGGCCAGTTGGGCGACATGGCCGTGGGCATGGGGGCTCAGTTGCTCTCGCTGAAGTTCAGCCGCGACGACGAAACCGAGGCCGACCTGGTGGGACTGGAGCTGGCCGCGCGCGCGGGCTACAACCCTGAAGCCGGCGTGACGCTGTGGCAGAAGATGCTGCAGGCCAACAAGGGAGCGCCGCCGGAGTTCATGAGCACGCACCCGGCGGGGGATTCGCGCATCCAGGACATTCAGAAGGTGTTGCCCAAGGTGATGCCCCTGTATGCAAAGGCACCCAAGCCTGAGCGCCTGTTTGGGCCGCCCGCCAACAGCAAGGGCTGAGGGCTTTTCTCCCCACGGCCACAGGGTGCGCGCCGGGCGGCGCGTTCAGGTTCCGCCGACGTAGGGGTTGCTGCGGCGCTCGCGCCCGAAACTGCTCTCGGGCCCGTGGCCGGGAATGAACACGGTTTCGTCACCCATGGGCCACAGGCGCTGCGTGATGCTGTTGATGAGCGTGTCGTAGTCGCCCCCGGGGAAGTCGGTGCGGCCAATGCTGCCGGCAAACAGCACATCGCCTACGAAGCAGCGCTGTCCTTGCTTGGAGTGAAACACCACGTGGCCTGGCGTGTGGCCGGGGCAGTGGCGAACATCGAGCGTGCAATGGCCGATGGTGACGGTGTCCCCGTCGGCCAGCCAGCGGTTGGGGGTGAACATTTCGGCCGGCGGGAAACCAAATTGCGCGCTTTGCTGGGGCAAGCCATCGATCCAGAACTGGTCGCCCGGGTGCGGGCCCACGATGGGCAATCCGTCCTCTCGGGCCAGTTGCCCGGTGCCACCGGCGTGGTCGATGTGGGCGTGCGTGAGCCAGATCGCCTTGAGGCGCAGGCCACGGCGGCTGACCTCTTGGCGGATTCGCTGCAGTTCACCACCAGGGTCGATGACGGCGGCTTCCAGGGTTTGGTCACACCACACCAGCGAGCAGTTCTGCTGGAAGGGTGTGACCGGAATCGTGTGGTACTGGAACATGGT
>RFPX01000407.1 GCA_009925955.1 Betaproteobacteria bacterium | reverse complement strand
GCTTACGGATGTCCATTGAGCTCCTGGCTTGGGGGGCGGGTTGAATACAGACCGTGCTCGGCAATATAGCGCGCCACCGGCGCACTGACGCGGTCAAGGATGCCGCGGCCCAGCGCCACATCGGCGCGTATGGCGGTGGACGACACCTCCCAGGGCGCCATCAGGAGGGGCTGAAACGGCACCGTCTTGAGCTCGGGCGCCAAGGCTGAAGCCGCCCCCGCGCGCGGCACCACCGCCAGCCGCACCCTGGACACCACCTCGGTCCACTGTTTCCAGGTGGGCAGGTTCAGGAACTGGTCCCAGCCCAGCAGCAGGTGCCACACCACCCCGGGGTGGCGCTCGCTCAGCGCGCGCAAGGTGTCGATGGTGTAGGTGGGGCCTGGGCGTTCCAGCTCACAGGTCTCGATGCGCTGGCGGCTGTCCCGGCCGATGGCCCTGTCCAACATGGCCACCCGGTGTTCGGCTGGGGTCAGTGCCCGGTTCTTCTGCCAGGGCTGGCCCGCCGGCAGCCACCACAGCGCGTCGATGGGCAGTTGCTGCAAGGCCGCTTGGGCCAGGGCCGCATGCCCCAGGTGCACCGGGTCAAAACTGCCACCCAACAACGCCACCTGGCGCAAGGGGCTGCCCATCGTGATGCCCAGGCTCAACTCAGGCCATCAACTCAGGCCACCGAGCCCGGGCCCGACCAGGCCGCCCAGTCGCGGGCCCGCAGAAAGTCCGTGTACAGCCGCGCCTCGGCCGTGCCCGCTTCAGGCTTCCAGTCGTAGCGCCACTTCACGATGGGCGGCATCGACATCAGGATGCTTTCGGTGCGCCCACCGGACTGCAGCCCAAACAGGGTGCCCCGGTCGAACACCAGGTTGAACTCCACATAGCGGCCACGGCGATACGCCTGGAAGTCGCGTTCACGCTCGCCATAGGGCTGGGCCCGGCGGCGCTGAACCAGGGGCCGGTAGGCATCGATGAAGGCATCCCCCACCGCACGCATCATGGCAAAACTTTGATCAAAGCCGAGTTCATTAAAGTCATCAAAGAAAATTCCGCCAATACCGCGAGGTTCGTCACGGTGTTTGAGATAAAAATACTCATCACACCACTTCTTGAATCGAGGATATAAATCAGCGCCAAATGGATCAAGAGCATCTTTTGCAGTTTGATGAAAATGTCTACAGTCTTCATCTACGCCATAGTAGGGGGTGAGATCAAAGCCGCCTCCGAACCACCAAACCG
>RFPX01000406.1 GCA_009925955.1 Betaproteobacteria bacterium | reverse complement strand
GACCAAGGTGGTGTGGGTGAACACCTGGTTTGATCCCCCGAAGGAGAGCGAGGCTGCCCAAAGCCTGATCAACCAAGGTGCGGATGTGCTGTTGCAAAACACCGATTCCACCGCCGTGCTGCAGACCGCAGAAAAGAACGGCAAGTACGCCTTCGGTTGGGACAGCGACATGAGCACCTTCGGTCCCAAGGCCCACCTGGCCTCGGCCGTGGTGAACTGGGGCCCGTACTACATCAAGTCGATCGAAGAGCTGAAGGCCGGAACCTGGAAGACCGAGCGCACCGTGTGGGGCGTCAAGGAAGGCCTGAACGACCTGATCAAGATCAACGACGTGGTGCCCGAAGGCGCCAAGAAGAAGGTCGAGCAGATCAAGGCTGGCCTCAAGGACGGTTCGTTCGAAGTCTTCACCGGCCCGGTGGTGGACAACGCCGGCAAAGAGCGCCTGGCCAAGGACGTCAAGGCGGACCAGGCCTGGAGGGACAAGATCGACTTCTACGTCAAGGGCGTGGAAGGCAAGGTCCCGAGCGGCAAGTGATGTCTCGGGCCTGAGCACGGCGGCTGCACAGGCGGCCCGCTCGGGCCTCCAGCGCCGCCCCGCGCTTGGCGCCGGGCGGCGTTTTTTATGGTGCCGTCGGCTCAGATGCCTGGCCCAAAGGAGCCCTTCGTGATGGTTGAGCACGCCTGGTGGTGGCCGGTGGCCCAAGTGGATGAAGGGGCGGTGTCGCCATGTCCGATTCAGCTGCTGGGCGAGCGGCTGGTGCTGTGGAGGAACGCCGCCGGCGAGCTGTCGTGCTTGACCGACCGTTGCCCGCACCGGGGGGCACGCTTGTCCATGGGGCGGGTTGAGGGCGACACCTTGCAGTGTCCCTACCACGGTTGGCGCTTTGGCAGCTCAGGCCAATGCGTGGCCATTCCGGCCCAGCCCGGATTCAAACCGCCGGCCTCCAGCAACGCCTGCGGACATCGCCTGCAGGTGGCGCATGGCCTGGTGTGGGTTGCACTGGGCGAGCCAGCCCATCCGATGCCCGCTCTAGAGGGCTTGCCCACCCGGCGCTTGGTCTACGGCCCGTTTGATGTGGCCACCAGCGCCCCGCGTGCGGTCGAGAACTTTCTGGATACGGCCCACTTTGCCTTTGTGCATGAGGGCTGGCTGGGTGACGCTGCCCACCCCGAAGTGCCCAGCTACGAGGTCACCTTTACCGGTGACGGTCGCCCCGTGATCGAGCGCTACCG
>RFPX01000405.1 GCA_009925955.1 Betaproteobacteria bacterium | reverse complement strand
GTCGAGCGCGGGGATGGTTCCTGGCTGCTCGATGGCCTGATCCCCGCCCCGGAGCTCAAGGATCGGCTGGACATCAAGGAGCTGCCCGACGAGGAACGCAGCCGCTACAACACCTTGGCCGGCATGATCATGTTGCTGTTGGGCCGCGTGCCGCGAACCGCCGACTCCGTCCAATGGTCGGGCTGGCAGTTCGAGGTGGTGGATCTGGACGGCAAACGCATCGACAAGGTGCTGGCCACACCGCTGAAGACCCCTGGAGAAACGATTCAATGAGCACCCCTGAACAAACCGCTGCAACCACCCCCAAGGACAACCTGTTTACCGAACTGCAGGCCCTGGACCGTGCGGCCCACCGCCAAATGCGCCTGTCGCGTCTGGTGCACAGCGACCACAGCCCCGCGCGCGGCATGAACTCGATGTTCGCCAATGCCGTGGAGTTCATGGACTTGGCGCGTGAGTACCCCGTGGTGTTCGTGCGTGCGGGCGACCCCGCGGCCAACAACGGCAAGTTGGAGGTTTCGCCGGTGGCCGTGCTGGGCCTCAAGCGGGGTGAGAACCTGTTCCTGCAAGCCGACGGCTCCTGGTCGGCCTCCTATGTGCCGGCCATGCTGCGCTCCTACCCTTTCGCACTCGTGCACACGGAAGACAACAACTACATCGTGTGCTTCGACAAGGCCTGGAGCGGGTTTTCTGAACAAGAGGGCGAGCGCCTGTTCGACGACGCGGGCGAACCCACCGAGTTCATGAAGGGCGTTCAGTCCTACCTGGAGCAGCTGGATGCGGAGCTGCAGCGCACGCGCGCCTTCTGCCAGCGACTGGTGGAGCTCGATCTGCTGCAGGACATGCGTTTCGATGCGCAAATGGAAGATGGCCAGACCTTGGTGGTGGACGGTTTCCTGGCCATCAACGAGCAGAAGTTGGCCGAGTTGCCCGATGCGACCGTGGTGGAACTGCACCGCAGTGGCATCTTGGCCTTGCTTTACGCGCACATCGGGTCCATGGCCATGATGCGGCGTCTGGTGGAGCGCCGCGTGGCGCTGAAGCTGCCGGTGTGATGGATTCGGGCGGGGCTTGAACACATGAGCAACGCCTTTTCCCTGATGTTGGCCCACCCGAAGGCCACCGAGCTCTTGGGGCCGGCGGCCGTGATGCGCGCCATGCTGCGCTTGGAGCGCGAGCTGGTGGCCGCGCAGGCGGACCTGGGCCTGGTGGCGCGCGCACATGCCCAGACGGTGGC
>RFPX01000404.1 GCA_009925955.1 Betaproteobacteria bacterium | reverse complement strand
GGTAGGTCGCGCGCAGCGTGGCCGATGACCACGCCGTAGCGGCGCACGGGCGCCCCCGCGGCAATGGGCTCAAGGGCGACCTTGTGCCCCTGAGGGAT
Organism: Betaproteobacteria bacterium; assembly: GCA_009925955.1. Taxonomy (GTDB): domain Bacteria; phylum Pseudomonadota; class Gammaproteobacteria; order Burkholderiales; family Burkholderiaceae_C; genus RFTU01. The sequence goes on along the minus strand of RFPX01000404.1, from coordinate 1,145 downwards.
CCGTTCAAGCAAGCGCAAGCCATCGTCGAAGATGGTGCCGGCGTCGAGCCCGCCGTCGTTGACGACGATGGCCACGTTATCAACCGCATGCGTGCGGATGCGGCGGGGAGGGCTGAGGCTCATACCGTTGTGTGGAGTGCTGGGCTTTAGTCGGCGGTGATCTTGCGCGACTCGATCAGCTGCTTCCAGCGCGCAAACTCGGTTGCCTGGAAGCGGGCGAACTGCTCAGGCGTGTTGGCGACGATTTCCAGGCCCTGCGCCAGCCAGCGCTCCTTGATGGCGGGGTCGTTCACGGCGCCCACCACGGCCGCGTGAATCTTGGCGCGCACTTCAGCCGGCACGCCCTTGGGCACGGCCACGGCTTGCCAGGATTGGACTTCGGCACCCCGCACGCCCTGTTCCTGAATGGTGGGAACCTCGGGCATCAGCGGCGAGCGGCTTTCGGAGGCAATCCCCAAGGCGCGTACGCGGCCGCTGCGGATGTGTTGCAGGATCACGTTGAGATTGACGAAGGCGGCGTCGACCTGACCACCCAGCAGGTCATTGATGGCCGGTCCGCCGCCCTTGTAGGGAATGTGGATGCCCTCGGTGCCAGACTGTTGCCAGAACAGTTCGGCTGAGAGATGGTCGGAGCTGCCGTTGCCCGATGAGGCAAAGCTCAGCTTGCCGGGTGTCTTGCGCAGGCGAGCCAGCATGTCTGCCAGGTTGCGGTCGGGTGAGGCCGCAGGCACGACCAGCACATTGGGTGCCTGCACCATGATGGTGATCGGGTCGAAGTCCTTCAGTGCGTCGTACTGCACGTTCTTGATCAGGTGCGGTGCAATCACGAAGGGGCCCAGTGACGAGATGAAGATGGTGTGGCCGTCCGCAGGCGCGCGCTTGACAAAGGCTGCACCGATGGTGCCGGTGGCGCCGGCCTTGTTGTCAACGACGAAGCTTTGGCCCAGCTTGGTCTGAAGGTGTTGGGCCACGGTGCGGGCCAGGGCGTCGGTGGAGCCGCCCGGGGGGAACGGGACCACCACGGTGACGGTGCGCTCAGGCCAGGATTGGGCTGCGGCGGGCACGGCCCAGCCCGTGAGCAGGGCCAGCCCCGCCATCAGGCCCATCAAGCAGTGGGCACGGCGCCCAGCGGCGTGGGCGCTTGT
>RFPX01000403.1 GCA_009925955.1 Betaproteobacteria bacterium | reverse complement strand
TGGACCCAACGGCTGTCGGCGGCTTTATCCGCATCGTGCCGGTAGCCGTAGTCATTGAGCATGCCCACTTCATCGCCCAGGTAGATCAGAGGAATGCCGCCTGCGGCCATGGCCACGCCATGCAACAACAGAACACGCTCAGGACCCAAGGGGTCGCCCTGCTCCAGCCCGCACAGGGAAGCGCAGGTGCCACTGATGCGGCAGTCACCGGTCACCGGGTTGTCCTGGAAGGGAACGCCGCGCGCAAAGCTGCCCGGGAATCGGTTGACGTAGAAGCGGTTGAGAAACTGCCGGTGGTCGTAGCCGTGTATGCCCAGGCGCTGTGCATCTTCATCGGCGAAGGTCCAGCCGATGTCATCGTGGCAGCGCACATAGTTCACCCAACTCGTGCCCTGGGGCAGATGATGGCGCTCGGTCAGGGCTTGCTGCAGCAGATTCACTTCCCGCGTGGCCAAGGAGTTCCACAACAGCGCCATCTGCAGCGGGTTGTAGGACAGTTGGCACTCCTGGGCATCGATGTAGCGCACCACATCGTCAGGGTGCACGATGGCTTCAGACTTGAACAACAGGCTGGGTGCGGCAATGCGGGTCAGGGCGTTGTAGGCGCGAATCAGCTGGTGTGCTTGCGGCAGGTTCTCGCACGAGGTGCCCAGCTGCTTCCACACAAACGCCACGGCGTCCATGCGCAGGATTTCCGTGCCCAGGTTGGCGATGAACAGCAACTCCGCGGCCATGGCGTCGAACACCAAGGGGTTGGCGTAGTTCAAATCCCACTGAAAGGAATTGAAGGTCGTCCACACCCATCGCCCATCGGGCAGTTGTGTGAACGCCCCAGGGTGCTGGTCGGGGAAGATTTCGCGCACGGTGCGGTCGTAGGCGTCGGGCAGCGTGCGGTCTGGAAACAGCAGGAAATAGCCCTCGTAGGGCGCTTGTCCCTGCACCGCGCGTTGGGCCCACTCGTGCTCGTTGGAGGTGTGGTTGAAGATGAAGTCCAGGCACAGGCTGATGCCGTGTTCGTGCAAGGCCACGGCCAGCTCGCGCAGGTCGTCCATGGTGCCCAAGCTGGGCTGCACCTCTCGGTAGCTGCTGACCGCATAGCCGCCATCGCTGTTGCCATCGGGACACCGAAACGGCGGCATCACGTGCAGGTAGGTCACACCCAGTTCGCGCAGTTCCGCGATGCGCGCCTTCAGGCCGGCCAGGCCGCCAGCCCACAGGTCGGCGTAACACACCGCACCCACCATCGACTGGTCCAAGAA
>RFPX01000402.1 GCA_009925955.1 Betaproteobacteria bacterium | reverse complement strand
CTATCGCCCGTGGCAGCGCGCCGGCAGCACCCCGGTGGCAAGGTGTTGCCGCCCGGTCAATGGGCGGCTGACGGCTGCTTGCCGCGTTGATGCCGTGGCGAAGCTACTTCGCCTGCAGCCGGTTGAGGTACTCCAGCAGCGCCAAGATGCGCCCGCGCACCATGCCATCGGGGTTGTAGGGGGTGTCGCCAAAGTATTCGGCATCCCGCACCCGGTAGTCACGCCCCCAAACCGGCATTTCACGGCTGCCATGCGGGCCGGTGGCCTGGGCGCCTTCAGGGAGTTCGGTGCCGTCGATGACCCGATACAGGCGGTCCATGGGGAACACACCGCCATTGCGCTTGGCGACGGTGGTCAGGTCGGGCGGGTTTTTGGTGAGAAAGCCCGCTACGGGCCCACGGCCCTTGGCATCCATGCCGTGGCAGGCCGCGCAGTTGGCGTTGAACTCGCGTTGGCCGAAGTCGGGGGCCTGCACCCGTTGGGCGTCACGGCGTTGCTCGCGCACTTCTTGGTAGGTCTGCGCCTGTGCCGAGTTGGCCACAGGGACCAGGCTGGCCATGCACAGCGTGGCCAGCATGACCACATTCGTTAGCGAGGAGGCGTGCAGGGTGGTCCGCTGGCGGGCGGGGCGAGGCGGGTGCAGGTTCATGAGCGGCTCCGGTTGTTGGAGCGCCTAGCCTGCCGTGCGCCCCGGGCGGCTGAGATGATCACCCGCAAGCCGAAGCGCACCCGATGTGCGGTGCCTCAGGGGCAGGTGGGTTTCAATGCGCCTCCGCCACCTTCGCGGCCTCTACCGCGCCAGCATCATCCCCCCGGCTGCCGTTGAAGAACAGGTTCAGCAGCACCGCCGCCACCGCTGTGAGCAGGATGCCGGACTCGAGCAGGGGATGCAGGCCATGCGCCATCTGTTGTGTCCAGCGCGGGGCGACCAGGGGCACCAGGCCGAAGCCGATGGAGATGGCCACGATGTAGAGGTTGTGGCGCTTGGTTTTGTAATCCACGGTGGACAAGATGCGAATGCCGGTGGCGGCCACCATTCCAAACATCACGAGACCCGCAAGACCAACAAATGGGATGAGGCCGCCATAGCCGAGGGCCGCTACCAATGCGGGGGGCCGCATCAAAGACGATGAGGCAGCAGTCGGGACATTCATTTTGTGAAGGCTACAAGCCGTCGGGTTTTTTAAAAAATGTTGTCCGATCAATCGAATCAATCGCCATCGGAAATCTTCGGCCATCACGCTCGACCTCAATCGGTA
>RFPX01000401.1 GCA_009925955.1 Betaproteobacteria bacterium | reverse complement strand
GGCCCGCGCAGCGGTACAGGAAGCCGCCGCCTGCTTTGACACCTGGAATCTGGACCTGATGTATGCCCTGCCGGGGCAGACGGTGGACGACTTGGACCGCGACCTGGAAACGGCGCTGGCCCTGAAGCCGCCCCACTTGTCGATCTACCACCTGACCATCGAACCCAACACCCGTTTTGCGCTGCAGCCTCCGCCGCAGCTGCCCGACGACGACAGTGCCTACGCCATGCTGGACCGCATCATCGAGGCCACCACGGCCCAGGGGCTGTCGCGCTATGAGGTCTCGGCGTTTTCAAGGCCGGGCCACCGGTGCACCCACAACCTGAACTACTGGCGTTTCGGGGACTACCTGGGCCTGGGTGCTGGTGCCCACAGCAAGCTGAGCTTTCCCGACCGCCTGGTGCGCCAGGTGCGCTGGCGCGAGCCGCGCGCTTACCTCGAAGCGGTCGAGCGCGGGCAGGCCGTGTCCAACGAGAGCGCCATCACCCTGGAGGACCGGCCCTTTGAGTTCATGCTCAATGGCCTGCGGCTGATCGAGGGCGTGAGCTTGCGCGCCTTTCATGAGCGCACCGGCCTGAACGTGGCGCTGCTGGAGCCCGCGCTACAGCGTGCGGTGGCGCAGGGCCTGCTGGTGCACGATGGCCTGCAGGTTCGGGCCAGCGAGCGGGGCTTGGACTTTCTGTCGGACCTCCAAGCGCTGTTTCTGCCGGGGGCAGGCTGGGGGGCGAGCCGCGCAGATCCTCTATCCAGAACCGTGCAGCCAAAAGGCCTATGGCAGCGCTTTCAATATAACCTTCACACCCCGTAATCTGGCCCGCAAAGCGAATATTGGGGCGTGATTTCAAACGGAGCGACGGGTCAAGCAATTTGGGTGATTTGATGAAGGTGTTGCGGTGCAGGCCGCCCAGGCGCGCAAATTGCGCATTTTCCAGCCCCGGGATCATGCGGAAGATACGCACCTGCTCTGCGTGTTTCAGCTTGGTCTGAAAGCCAACCATATTCCATAATGTGCCCAGCGCGTTATCTTGCCGCAATTGCACGACGGCATAGGGCCAGCGGCCAGTTTTGGGATTGTCCAACCCAACAGGTTTCATGGGGCCATGGCGCAGCGTATCGACGCCGCGTTCGGCCAATCGCTCGATCACAGGGATGCGCTCATCAATACGCGGCATTCGCCACTCCGAAAAAAGAACATTTCAAGAACAAGCAGGATTCCGCCGCGCAATCAACCCCGTTTTTGCGCGTGTAACCGCTTGTGC
>RFPX01000041.1 GCA_009925955.1 Betaproteobacteria bacterium | reverse complement strand
TCTGCGCGCCGGATGCGAAAGCGAAAGTGGTCGAACTGGCTGATCACACCCAGCTGCATGGCCACCGTTCGTCCACTGGCCAACTCCTCCAGCCGCTCCTGCACGAAGACGTGAAAGCCGGAGTCCACGGCCAACCCTGACACCCGGGCCACCTCGCGCGTCTTGCGCTGGCCGGCCTTGGCGGTTTCCATCTTCACGGTGGTTTCGCCCACCTCGGTGATGGCCTCCTCCTCGCCCAAGGCCGGATACACCGTGCGCATCAGGGGGACAAAGCGGTCGCGGCCGAACTCCAAGCGCTTTTCGCCCAGCAACACCCCCTGTGGGGAAACGTATCGGATCGTGCCGGCCACCCAGCGCCCGCCGCGCAGTTGCTGCTGGTGTACCTCGGTATACAGCCACTGTCCAGTCTCGGCGTGCAGCGCGCGGCCAGAGAACTGGCGCTGTTGCATGGGGCCTTCTGGGGTCTGGGCCCGCGCTGGTGCGCCGGCTTGTGCGGCAGCCGCCACACCAAGCGCCAGGCCCCAGCGCACCAGGCGTCTGCGGTCCAAGCCCTCGCGTTCAAGGCCCTGCGTCATCGCTTCTCAAACCGGTAATGCACCACGCCCCATTGGCGCCCTTGGTCGTAGCCAAAGAGCTCGGCCACCGCCATGTAAAACATGCGCCAGCGCTGGAACCAGCGTGCCGCGTCGGCCTTCCCATACGCCTGCTCAAACACCGGCAGGATGCGATCGCGGGCCGCATCCATCCCGGCCAGCCAGTGGTTGGAGGTCTTTTCATAATGACGGCCATCCACCCACCAGCGCCGCTGTACCTTCAGGTGGTCTTGAAAGTGCAGGAAAAGGTCGGCGCTGGGCATGATGCCGCCGGTGAAGAAGTACCGGGTCATCCAGTCGCTCTGGTCCTTCACCTCGAAGTGATAGGCCAGTGTGCGGTGGGCAAAGACATGCACAAGGGCCACGGCGCCGGGGTTCATCCAGGAGGCCACCTTGGCGAAGAGGCTTTGGTAGTTCTTCATGTGCTCGAACATCTCGATCGAGACCACGCGGTCAAAGTTGGCCTGCACGCCCTGGAGGGGAAACTCCGCATCCACCACATTGGCCGTGAGGATGGTCAGGTTGGCCAAGCCGCGCTCACGGGCGCGCGCCTCGATGAACGCCCGCTGGCCGTGCGAGTTGGACAGACCCACCACTTGAGAGCCCGGGAAGCGCTCGGCCATCCACAGGCTCATGCTGCCCCAGCCGCAACCCAGGTCCAGGATGCGTTGCCCGTTGTCCAGCCCGGCGCGCTGGGCATAGAGCTTGAACATCGCCTCTTCCGCCTCGGCCAGGCTCTCCTGGCCCGTTTCGTACCACGCACAGGAGTACTTCAGCCGCGGGCCCAGGTGCAGGTGAAAAAACTCGGCGGGCACCTCATAGTGCTGCTCATTGGCCGCATCGGTTTCCTTGGCGATCGGACTTTGGCGCAGCTCCTCCACCAAAGCGGCCAGACGCTCCGCAGCCAAGGGTGGTTGCTCCAGGCCCTCATCCAAAAGGCGCTGCTTCATCAGGCTGCGCATGCCCGCGCGCACCAAGGCATCGGGCAGCAAGCCCCGCTCGCAGGCGTCGATCAAGGCGGTGCTCAGGCGGGCCGCCAGGGGCGGGGTGTGCGATGGCGGCGTCATGGGGGCCAAGGGTGTGCTCATGGCCGGCGACTATGCCTCATCAGGCGCGCTTCTTGGGCGGCCAGGGTATCAAGGGGCTGACCGTGCGGATGTACTCGGCATACTCGGGCCGGGTTCGGGCGGCCTGGGCTTCGGTGGCCGGAATTCCCGAGAGCTTGAGCAGCAAAAAGGCCATGACGGCCGGTGGCAGCAGGGCCAGTGCGAAACCCTCCGCCCCCCAGGCCAGCGGCACATACGCAGCCCAGTGCAGGCACTCGAAGAAATAGTTCGGATGGCGTGACCAGGCCCACAGACCCTGGCGGCACACGCGGCCCTTGTTGTCCGGGTTGCGCTTGAAGGCCGCAAGTTGGGCATCGGCCAGTGCTTCGCCCAGGATGGAGACGACCCAAATGCCGGCCGACAGCAGGATCAAGCCCGGTGGCACCGGGGTGTCGCGCCGGCTGGCCACCAGCAGCCCCAAGGCGATCAGCAGCGAAAACACCACCTGCACCTGGAAGAACCGCCACATCTTGTAGTTCGCTTGATCGCCCCACTCGCGCCGCAGCTGCGCGTAGCGGCCGTCTTCAGGCTTGCCGTGGTTGCGCGCCCACAAAAAAGCCCCCAGGCGCACGCCCCACACCAACGGCATCACGGCAATCATCAGCCGAACCAAGGGCTCTGCCGTCGAGTGCCAGGCAAACCAAGGGCCCAGCAAGCCCAAGGTCCAAGCCCAAACGGCGTCCACCTCGCCCGCATTGCCCGTTCGCAACTGCAACAGCCAAACCCCCGTAAACGCCAGCGCCAGGGCCAACCAGGCATTCACAAGGAGTTCAACCAGGCTCATATGGACGTCTCGAAAAATGACTCCGACCCCATTTTCACTTCAGGTCACCGGCCAGGCTGGCCAGGGTGTCCGGGGCAATGCCCACATGTGCGGGGTAGTTGGTGTGGTCGCAGCCGAGCTTGACAGCGGCGCCGGCGCGAATGGCGTCGCGCATGTCCTTGGTGAACTCGAAACGCACGAAGTGCACCGACGAGGTCTTCTCGTCGTTCTCACGGTCGAGGTCTTCGTCGGCAATCGCGTACACGCGGCCATGGCCTTCGACTTCGATGAACATGCGGTCTTCCACGCCGATCAGCCGGGCCAACTCGCGCTTGCGCTCGTGCACATCCGGGTACTCCAGCAGCATGGTGGCCTTCCAGTTGCTGCCATCAGGGATCAGCGGTGCGTACGCCTCAATCTCGCTGGTGATGCCTTCTTCATCGAAGATCTTTTCGATGTGCAGCATCTCCTGGATCTGGCGGCGGATGGTCAGCTCGTCCTCAAACTGCAGCGTGATGTGGTCGCCCAGTTGCACACTGCGCAGTTTGCGGTGGGCGATGGCTTCGGCGCGGCTGGCCTTGCGGATCTTTGAGTACGCCTCAAGGGTCATGAGGCTATCGCGTGCGATGGTCGTCATGTTGTGAACTCCTGTTGTTGAATCAAGCCATGCCATAGGCACGGCGCACCAGGCTCAGCGGATGCTGCAAGGCCTGCGCGGGGGTGCCGGCTTCCTTCATGCCCTGGGCGATGTGATGCCCGGCCAGGGCGCAATCGCTGGAGATGAAGTCGGGGTTGTCTTTGGCCATGGCCCGGAAGACGGGCTTGCCGATCTTCATGGCCACCTTGTGGTAGTCCTTCTTCACGCCGTAGGTTCCGGCGTGGCCCGAGCAGCGCTCCACCGTGTTGAGCTGAACATCGACCTTGGTGCCAATGAGCTTGAACATCTCTTCGGTTTTCTTGCCGATGTTCTGCACACGGCCGTGGCAGGGGATGTGGTACGAAACCTTGCCCAAGGCGGTCTTGAAGTCGGTCTTCAAGAGGCCGTCGCGGTTGCGCAGCATCAGGTACTCGAAGGGGTCCATCATCGCCTTCTTCACGGCCTGCGTATCGGCGCAGCCCGGGAACATGAGCGGGATCTCCTGCTTGAACATCAGCGTGCACGAGGGCACGGCTGACAGGATTTGATAGCCCTCCTTGGCGTAGCGCGCCAGCACCGGAATGTTCTGTTCTTTGCTCTGGGCCACCGACTGCAGGTCGCCGAGCTCCAGCTTGGGCATGCCACAGCAGCTTTCCTTGTCCACGATCACGTATGGAATCTCGTTGTGGTCAAGGATCTTGAGCAGGTCGTGCCCGATGCCGGGCTCGTTGTAATTCACATAGCAGGTGGAGAAGATCGCCACCTTGCCCAGGGTGCGCTCGCCATTGGTGACCTGCTTGTAGCGGGCTTTGGGCGCGCTCCAGCGAAAGCGCTCGGAGGCCAAATCAGGCATCCATGCATCGGGGTGCACGCCCAGTTGCGAATCCATCACCTGGCGGGCGAACTTGGTCTTCTTGACGGCGTTGACCGCCTGCACCACGATGGGAATGCCGGCGAACTGGCCGTGCACATCGGTGGAGGCCAAAAACTTCTCGCCGCGCTTGAGTTCACCCTTTTGGAACTTGATCGCCTTGGCGCGCAGCATGGTGTGCGGGAAGTCCAGGTTCCACTCGTGCGGCGGCACATAAGGGCACTTGGTCAGGTAGCACAGGTCACACAGGTAGCACTGGTCAACCACCTTCCAGTAGTCGGCCTTCTTTACCCCGTCCACTTCACCCGTGGGGCCCTCGTCCACCAGGTCGAACAAGGTGGGAAAACTCTGGCACAGGCTCACGCAGCGGCGGCAACCGTGGCAGATGTCGAAGATGCGCTCCATCTCGTCAAAGCACTTTTCTTCGTTGTAGAACTCAGGGTTCTGCCAGTCGATGGGGTGCCGGGTGGGCGCTTCTAGGCTGCCTTCTCTGCTCATGATGGATGTGTGGGTGGTTAGGGGTCTTGCAAACGGGACAGTAGGAACAAGAAAGGGGCACTGGGCCCCTTCCTGCAGGCTAAGGGCTGCTCTGATCAGTCGACCAGGGCGTCCAGTGCCTTCTGGTAGCGGTTGGCGTGCGAACGCTCGGCCTTGGCCAGCGTCTCAAACCAATCGGCAATCTCGTCGAAACCTTCGTCGCGAGCGGTCTTGGCCATGCCCGGGTACATGTCGGTGTACTCGTGCGTTTCGCCAGCCACTGCGGCCATCAGGTTTTGGCGGCTGCTGCCGATGGGCAGGCCGGTGGCCGGGTCACCAGAACCCTGCTCCAGGAATTCCAGGTGGCCGTGGGCGTGGCCGGTCTCACCTTCAGCGGTGGAACGGAACAGCGCTGCCACGTCGTTCTGGCCTTCAACGTCAGCCTTGTTTGCGAAGTAGAGGTAGCGGCGGTTGGCCTGGGATTCGCCTGCAAAGGCGTCCTTCAGGTTCTGCTCGGTCTTGGTACCTTTGAGTCCCATCGAGTCCATCTCCATTGATTGGGGTTGAGGTGCTGTGTCTTGGACACTTTATCCAGGACAACCCCGATACGATACCGTGAGATGCGAACCCCTTCCAATGGAATCGCTCAATCCTGAGCTTAGTGAAAGCCTATCGGGACCTCGACCCCTATAGCACGGACCACCATGGCCGCTGACTTCACGCCGGCAGGCCCAGCGCCTGATCAATCAGGGTGCTCAAGCGGCTGTTGGTGTGCATCAGGTCCAGCAGCACGCTGAAGTGGTTGCGCTGCGCAATCGGCTCGACCCGCTGAACCGCCGTGGTTCCCCAGGCTTGCTCAAGCAACCGGTTTTGTCGGTGGAACTCCTCGCTTTCCAATTCCCCGGCCACCACCGTCAGGCCACAGGCTCTGGGCGCCGACCACCGCACAGGGCTCAGCCGCTGAATCGACTCCGGCGTCAGCCGGATGTCGGGCATCAGCCAATCGCAATGCACCAGTGGCGCCAAATCAAACAAACCTGAAATGGCCACGCCGCGCGTGCTCAGTTGACGCGGCAGCTTCAAGCCCATGGCGCGGCCCAGCACGTCGGCCTGGCAACTCAAGGCCATGGCCGTGAGATGCCCGCCGGCCGAATGGCCCGCCACCACGATGCGCTGGGGGTCACCGCCCCATTGGCGCGCGTGGGCCCACACCCATGCCAAGGCCTGCGCAATCTCCAGGCTGATGTCCTCCAGGCCCACGCTGGGGGCCAGGGAATAGTTCGGAATCACCACCATGGCGCCGCGTTGGCTCAAGCGCGGCGCGATGAAGGTTTGAGCGGACTTGTCGAGCATCCGCCAATAACCCCCGTGGATGAAGACCAGGATGGGCGCACCCGCCCCACCCCCGGCCTGTGCCGGCTGGATGAGATCGAGCGTGTTGAGCGGCCGCGGCCCATACGCCAGGTTCCAGTGGCCCAGCCCCTGGTGCTCCAGGGCCTGGCGGGCCTGAGCCGACTCCTCATCCCATAATCGCAAGATGTTCTGAAAGTCGGGCACCAGCAGGCGGTTGTTGTAGGCCCGGCTGTAGCCCTCGGGAGTCATGGTGTTCATGAGCAAGATCGTAACGGTACTGAGCCTTTCTGTGGCCTTGGCCGGCCTCGTGGTGGCGCTGCCTGCGCACGCCCAACGGTCGGGATCCCCTGCATCCACCGCCGAGGCGCCCAACGCGCTGCGAGCAGGCCCTATGGTGGGTGATGTGGACATGCACAACGCCTCGATCTGGGTGCTGACCGAGCGGCCCGGTTCCGTGGAACTCGAGTTCTGGCCCTTGGCTGCCGGTACGGCGCCCACGCAGAACCCGGCGGCGGGCGCCGTGCGCCGCGTGCGGGTGCAAACCGACACGCAGGTGGCGCCGGGCACCGCCGTGGCCCGCCTCACCGGGTTGGAGGCTGGCCAGGCCTACGGTTACCGCGTCCTGGTCGACGGGCGTGCGCAAGACGTGGCCCTTTCGTTTCGCACCCATGCCCGATGGCAGTTTCGCCAGGGGGTGCACGCCCCTGAAACCCGCGTGATGCTGAGTTCCTGCACCTACATCAACGAACCCGCACGCGACCGCGATGGCACACCGTATGGCGGCGACTACGAGATTTTCGGCGCCATGGCACAAGCCAAGCCCGACCTCACCGTGTGGATGGGCGACAACGTTTACTACCGGGAGAACGACTACACCAGCGCGGAAGGCATGGCCTACCGCTGGCGGCATGACCGCGCCCTGCCCGAGTTGCAGGCCCTGCTGCGCACCGGCCGCCACGTCGCCACTTGGGACGACCACGACTTCGGCCCCAACGACGCCAACAGCAGTTTTTCCTTGAAGGGGGCAGCGCTGGACATCTTCAAGCGGCAGTGGGCCAACCGCAGCTGGGGGCTGCCTGAGGTACCCGGTGTGTTCGGATCCTTCATGGAGTCCGACATCGAGTTCTTTCTGTTGGACGGCCGCTACCACCGCGACAGCGACCGTGACCGCGACAACCCCGACAAGACCATGCTCGGCGCAGGCCAGATGCGATGGCTCAAGAACGCGCTCTTGGCCTCCACGGCCACCTTCAAGGTGATCGTGAGCGGCAGCCAGGTGCTCAACGACCCCCAGCGATTTGAGGGCTGGCACAACTTCCGCGCCGAGCGCGATGGGTTCCTCAAGTGGCTGCAGGACCAGGGCATCCGTGGGGTGATGATCGCCTCGGGTGACCGCCACCACACCGAACTCCTGCGGCTGCCCCGCGCGGGCACCTACCCCTTGCATGAACTCACCTGTTCGCCCACCACCGCCGGCGCAGGCCGCAATGCCAAGCCGGAGCACCCCGCACTGCACGTGGCGGGCACCTTCGTGAACCAGCGCAACTTCTGCACGCTGGACGTGGGCGGCACCCGCGGCCAACGCACACTGACGCTGCGCTCTTGGGACACGAAGGGCCGGGAGTTGTGGAGCCAGGTGCTGCGCGAGCAGGACATGCGCTGAGGCCTGCGCTACACTTTTTGCTGGTCAGGGGACGTAGCTCAGCTGGGAGAGCGTCGCGTTCGCAATGCGAAGGTCGGGAGTTCGATCCTCCTCGTCTCCACCACCTCAGCGGCCGATCACCGTTGGGGGCTTTCCCGCAGCAGCGGCCTGAGCATCCAAAGACCCAGCGCCGGGCCCAACGCCAGGATGGGCATCAAGTCTGCAACAGCCCAGCGCTGCAGCAGATGGGACATCCACTCAATGCTCACAATAGAAATGGCAAAGCCAATGCTGTTGGTGAGCGTCAGCACGCTGCCCACCGCATGCGGTGGTGCGTTTCGAGCCGTGAGCGCCGAAAACTGGGGCGAGTCGGATGAGACGCTCAACCCCCACACCATGAGCCAAGCGTAAAAGAGCACTTCCCCGGCCTCCACCATCCACGGTGCCAAGGCTGCGCACAGACCGCTGGTCAGCAAAAAGCCCGCCGCCACGCGTGCACTGCCCCAACGCCTCGACCACTGCCCGCCCCACGCACAGGTCAATGCCCCCGAACCCAAGACCGCAAAGGCCACAAAGGATGCCAGCGCCCCGTCCAGCCGTGCGGCCAGCAGCAAGGGCACGGCCACCCACATCGTGTAGAGCTCCCACATGTGGCCGAAATAGCCAAAGACCGAGGCCCTGACGCGCCGATCGAACCACAGGGTGCCCAGGGCTCGGCCATCGAAACCCCGGGCGTTTTTGGCCGACTCTTGGGCACCTGGCGCGTCTGGCAGCAACACGTACTGCAACACGCCGCCCAACACCACCAAGGCCGCCACGCCCGGGAACACCCAGGTCCACTCCACCTCGGCGCCCAAGGCGGTCAGTCCACGCAGGGCGTGTGGCGCTGCCGACCCCAGCACCAGCGCGGCCAACAACCAGCCCAGTGCATGGCCCAAGCCGTTGCGGTACCACTGCGAAGCGATCTTCATACCCACGGGGTAGATGCCAGCCAAGCAAAAGCCCGCCGCCACCCGCCAGGCCTTCAGGGCCCACAGGTCATGCGCCCACCAGCCCGAGCCCAGCGTGCAGGCCGCGCCGGCCAGGCTGCACAGAAGAAACACCCGGCGAGGCGCGAACCGGTCGGCAATCGCCAGGAGTGCGAAGAACAAGGTGCCTGCGATAAAGCCCATCTGAAGGGCCGAGGTCAAGGCGGCTGCGGTTTGCGCAGGCCAGCCTTGCGCACGCTCCAGGTCTGGCATCACCGCATTGGCTGCGAACCAAAGGGACGTCCCGCAAAACTGCGCGAACAAGAGGACCGCCAACACCCGGGTTGGAACGGTGGGCTGTGGGTCTGTCGTTTCAGTGGCCATGACGCTTTTTGCGTGATCAGGCACGGCGCAAGGGCCTACTGGCCAGCCCCAAAACAAAACGCGCCCAAGGCAGTGCTGGGCGCGTCGGTACAGGCAAGGGTTGGCGGAGAGAGCGGGATTCGAACCCGCGGTGGGCTATTAACCCACACACGCTTTCCAGGCGTGCGACTTAAACCACTCATCCATCTCTCCGGACAGCC
>RFPX01000005.1 GCA_009925955.1 Betaproteobacteria bacterium | reverse complement strand
GCCGAGCAGTAGGCCCCGGCCTGCAGCCCTGTCCGATGCGCGGTCAGCGGGGCTCCGGCCAGTCAGGCTCCCGCTTGTCAATGAAGGCCTGAACCCCCTCCAAGGCTGAGGCGTCCATCATGTTGCAGGCCATGGTCTGCGCGGCGTCGATGTAGGCCGCCTCCAGCCCACTCTCGAGTTGTCGATAGAACAGGGCCTTGCCCAGGGCCAAAGCCTGCCGAGGCTTGCGCAGGATGGATTCGCACAAGGCTTGAACAGCCGCATCGAGGTCCTCAGGCGCCGCCACCCGGTTGACCAGGCCTTTGTCCTGCGCCTGCTGGGCTGAGATGAATTCGCCCGTGGCCAGCATCTCAAACGCCGCCTTGCGCGACAAGTTGCGCGAGAGCGCCACACCCGGCGTCGAGCAGAACAGGCCCAGGTTCACCCCACTGACGGCAAAGCGCGCGGCCGTACTGGCCACCGCCAGGTCGCACTGCGCCACCAACTGACAGCCAGCAGCGGTGGCCAAACCTTGAACCTTGGCGATCACCGGAACGGGCAGGCGTTGAATGGCCATCATCACCCGGCCGCAACGGTTGAAGAGGCTGCGGTAATAGTCCAGGGAAGGCTGCGCCCGCATTTCCTTGAGGTCATGCCCGGCGCAAAAAGCCTTGCCGTGGGCCGCGATGACCACCACCCGCACCGAGGGGTCGGTGCTCAAGCGGTCGAGTTCGTGCTGCAGTGCGGCCAGCATGTCTTCGCTCAGCGCATTGAAGGCCTGCGGTCGGTTCAGGCTCAGGGTGGTGACCCCACGGCCATCATCGGAACGCAGCAACACCGGGGCTTGGACGGTTGACATGCGGGCCTCCTTCACTCGATGGCGCTGCTGGACTTCGCCCGCTCGCGCAGCTGGAACTTTTGGATCTTGCCGGTGGACGTTTTGGGGATCTCCTCGAATCGGAACTCCCGCGGCACCTTGTATCCGGCGAGCAAGGCCTTGCAGTGCGCGGCCAGGGCTTCGGCGGTCACGGTGGATCCCGGTTTGGTTTCCACATAGGCCAAGGGTGTTTCACCCCATTTCGGATCGGGCTTGGCCACCACCGCACAGGCCAGCACGGCGGGATGCCGGTACAGCGCATCCTCGACCTCCAGGGAGGAAATGTTTTCACCCCCCGAGATGATGATGTCCTTGCTGCGGTCCTTGATCTTCACATAGCGGTCGGGCTCCATCACCGCCAAATCACCGGTGTGGAACCACCCGCCCTCAAAGGCCTTCTGCGTGGCCTGGGGGTTCTTCAGGTAGCCCTTCATCACGATGTTCCCGCGAAACATGATCTCGCCCATGGTCTGGCCATCGGCGGGCACTTCCTGCAGGGTGCTGGGGTCCATCACCGTCATGCCCTCCTGCAGGACATAGCGCACCCCCTGCCGGCCATTGAGCCGGGTCTGTTCCGACAGGTTTTCGCCCGCCCATGAGGGCCGCTTCACCGCCACACTCGCGGGCCCATACACCTCGGTCAAGCCGTAGACGTGGGTGATGTCAAAACCGATGCGCGACATGCCTTCGATCATGGCCGCCGGCGGGGCGGCACCGGCCACCATGCCCCGCACCTGCTGCGTGATGCCCTCCCGCAGTTCAGGCGGCGCGTTGTAGATCAGAGAGTGGACGATGGGTGCCGCACAGTAGTGGTCTACACCGTGATCACGGATGGCCTGCAGGATGGCCGCAGCGTCGACCTTGCGCAGGCACACATGGGTGCCACCAAGCATGGCCACCGTCCACGGAAAGCACCAACCGTTGCAATGAAACATCGGCAAGGTCCACAGGTACTTCGGGAAGTGCGGCATCGTCCAGGTTGCCGCGTTGCACACCGCATTGAGGTAGGCCCCGCGGTGGTGGGTGACCACGCCCTTGGGGTCCCCGGTCGTGCCGCTGGTGTAGCTCACCGCAATCGCGTCCCATTCGTTGCGTGGGCCTTGAAGCCGCGCCAGTGGCTCATGGGCGGCGATCAAGTCCTCATAGGCCCAGGTGCCCAGGCGGTCACCCGGACCCGCGTACTCGCTGTCGCACACATCCACCACCACCACGGCCCGACCGTGTTCGTTGCGCAGCAGCTCCAGCGCACGGGCCATCACCGGTGCAAACTCACGGTCGGTCAGCAGCACCTTGGCTTCGCAGTGGTTCAACTGCCAGGCCAACAAAGCCGCATCCAAGCGGGTGTTCAGGGTGTTGAGAACAGCACCCAAGGCCGGCACCGCATAGTGCGCCTCCACCATCTCGGGCGTGTTGGGCAACATGGCGCTGACCGTGTCGCCATGGCCCACACCCAAGGCCTGCAGCGCGGCCGCCAGCCGCGCCGAACGGTCGCGCACCTGGGCCCAGTTGTAGCGGCGATGGCCATGCACAACCGCAGGCAGGTCGGCAAACACTTCCGCCGACCGCTCGACAAAGCTGACCGGAGACAAGGCCACCTGGTTGGCGGCACAAGGGTCCAGGCCCTGTTCGTAGATGCTCATCTCCACTCCATCAGCGCGCAGGCACTGGCCCGCCCATCAACTCCCGCAGCAGGTCGTGTGCGCCATACACCGACCTCAGGGACTCCAAAATCACCGCCGGATGCACCGACACCGCACGGTTGGATGCCGCGTCGTAGAAGAAGGACCCACCCAGGGAGTGGCGGTTGCCGTCGAAGACCAGGCCCACCCAGCGGCCCTGGCGGTTGATCATGGGGCTTCCCGAGTTGCCTCCGATGATGTCGTGGTCGGTCACGAAGTTGAAGGGCAAGTCATCGGCCACCGTGGCACCGGCGCTGCGCCAGCGCTCGGGCATGGCAAAGGGGGCGGCACCGGTGTGGCGGCGGCGCAGGCCAGCCACATGGGTGTGGGTGGGCACCTCAACGCCAGCTTCCCGCCAACCCTTGAGCGTGCCGTACGACAGCCGCAGGGTGCCGGTGGCGTCGGGGTAGCGGCTGCGTCCGTCGCGGTCGAACTGCGCCCAGGCCAATCGTTGCGCCGCTTCCCGCTCCACCGCCAAGACCTGCGCCTCAAATCGTTCGCGCAGCGCCCGGGCATGAGGTTCAACAGCCCTCACCAGGGCCACGAAGGGGTCCGCACTGGCCGTCACCGCCGCCTCGCCCCCATCCCACAGGCGCGCCCGCTCAGCCGCCTCATGCAGTCGCGACTGCTGGATCCACGTCTGCGCCAGTTGAGCCGGTGAGCGGTCGCCCAGCACCTGTCGCACCACCGGGTGGTCTGGCCCCAAGACGCTGCGCATCCGGGTGAGAGACCACTCCAGGCGCTCGCGTTCGAACACCAGGTCCATGGGCGTGTGGGCCTTGAGGCGGCGCTCCAACACGGGCAGCGCGCTGTCGCTGTACTCCCGCAGGCGCTGGCCGTCGGGCTTGAGCCGCTCCACCGGACCGCGAACCAGGGTGCGCGCAAACTGAAAGTGAGGGGCGGCAAAGGCCGCGCCATCGGAAAGAAGGCTGAACTCCAACTCGAGCTCCCGCCTCACCTGTTGAGCCCGCTCGATGTCGGACCATGGGTCACCCACCCGGGCCAGCAAGGCAGGTTTGGCCCGCACATGCGCCTTCAGGGCCTGTTCTTCGGCCTGCTTCATCGCCCATAGCGCCGGCGTGAACAGGGCCTGCAGCTGGCCCTGCTGCACCTTCAGACCGTTTTCGATGCTGCTCATCGCCTGCAAGGCCCAGGTGCGGGTGGGCTCCTGTCGCTGCGACAGCAGGTGCATGAGCCCGCGCGACTCCGATGCGGCCGGAATGGTTTGGGTGGCCAGGCGTTCGCGCAGCCGCTCGAGTTGCGCCACCGTCAGGCTGCGCTGCGTTTGGCCGGGATGCCCCGGCACCAGCAACAACTCGTCGGGCTTGGGCCCCTGCGGCTCGACCGCCAGGTACACCGGTGTCTTGACCGGTCGCCCATCCCGCCACAGGCGCAGCAACGCCACATCCAGGCACCAGCGGGGGAAGTTGAAGTTGTCGGGGTCGCCGCCGAAAGCGGCTATCGCATCCTCGGGCGCCCACACCAGGCGCACATCGCTGTAGCGCTCATACTGTTGCAGCACATACTGGCCGCCGCGGTACAGCACCGTCACCTCGCAGCGCCGGGTGGCCGACTGGTCTTGCTGGCACTCCCGCGACAGCCGTGCGCGCACGGCGTCCTCGGCCCTTTGGAAGGCCTCGCCCGTCAAGCCCTGCGTGGCGGCGTGCACCTGGGCTGTGACATCGCGCTCGGATTGCAACTGCATCACTTCCAGCCCACTGCAAGCCAGCTCCTGGTCAGGCTTTGAGGCCAAGAAGCCCTGAGACTTCACCGGGCGTTGTGCGGTGGTCAGCTCAGCCAGGCATCGCGTGACGCAATGGTGGTTCGTCATCACCAGGCCCTGCTCGGAGACGATAGAAGCCGAACAGCCCCCCACCCGAACGGCGGCCCGCTGCACGTGCGCCAACCAAGCGGCGTCGGGCTCGAAACGGTGCTGTGCCTGCAGTGCGGCACGCGGCAAGTTGTCCAGCGTCCACATGCCTTCGGCCGCCTGTGCGGGGCCCAACAGGCAAGCCGCCACGAGACTTGGCGCCGCGCGGAGCGTCGTTTGTGTCAGAACCGTCCTGGCCCATGCACTCGAAGAGACGGTCGAAAAACCCGGCATCGCGTTCACCCCTTGTTGAAACATCACGCCATGAGGCGCGCGTGTTCGATCTTCAAACAGCGGTCCATGACACTGACCAGACCTGCGCTTTGCACCTGCTCGGCCGCTGGTACATGGGCCACGCCCAGTTGCTGCCACAGGCATCGTGCCCCAATGGCCACTGCACTTGCGGCCACCGGCAGCACATCTTCGGTGCGGCGAAACACGTCCACGATGTCCACCGGCTCATGAAGGTCCTCCAGCTGGGCCACACAGGGCTCGCCCAAGACCGTCTGACCCACCAATTGCGGATTGACCGGCAGGATGCGGTAGCCGTGCTGCTGAAGGTAGGCCGCCACCATATGGCTTGGACGGCTGACGTTGTTCGACAGGCCCACGACGGCGATGGTGCGGGCCTTGCGCAACAGCTCCCGCACCACGGCGTCCGAAGGGTTGGTCGCTGTCGTGGACATCGTTCCATCTTAGCGCCGGCTGATACACTGAGCCTGTCAGGAGAGAGCCGGATGTTCCGGCCACCGAAGGCGCAGAGCTGAGGCTCGAACGCTCAGGTACCCAGGACTGACTTTCCTCCTCGCTGGAGAGAGGCTCGTCACGGTGGCACGCCACCCGGAACGCGCCCACCGAAGGGGCAAGGGTCACCGGCCGAATGGCGCGGCGGCCCGAATCTCTCAGGTAAAGCGGACAGTGGGGGCCCGGTGCATGGCCGGTGGCTGCAGGCTGCCGCTGTGCGTATGAACGAGCCCCCGTGGGTGCACCCTTGTGTCTTGCACCCCGGCCCACCAAAGGCCGCCATGTCTGCTTCCGCTCCTGCTCCTACCCCAGCGCCGGCACCCGCCGCTTTGCTGACCACGCCACTGCACGCCCTTCACCGGTCGCTGGGTGCCCGGATGGTGCCGTTCGCCGGCTATGAGATGCCGGTTCAGTACCCGGCGGGCGTCATGGCCGAGCACCGGCACACCCGCGCCAAAGCCGGCCTGTTCGATGTGTCTCACATGGGCCAGATCCGCCTGGACGGGCCACAAGCGGCCCAGGCCTTGGAAAGCCTGGTGCCCGTGGATGTGTTGGGCCTTAAGCCGGGGCAACAGCGGTATGCCTTCTTCACGAACGAGGATGGCGGGATCCTCGACGATCTGATGGTCGTTCGCCCGCATGTCCACGAAGGCTTCGGTGACCTGCTGCTGGTGGTCAACGCTGCGTGCAAGGCCGCTGACCTGGCCCACCTCCGTCAAACCATCGGCGCGCAGTGCACCGTGACCGACCTGCCCGACCGCGCCTTGCTGGCCTTACAGGGTCCTTTGGCCGTGGCGGTCTTGCAGCGCCTCAACGCCGCTGTGGAAGAACTGCGCTTCATGCAAGGCTGCGCCCTTGATTTGGCGGGGGCCCGGTGTTTCGTCACCCGCAGCGGCTACACCGGCGAGGACGGCTTCGAAATCTCGGTGCCTGCTTCCCAAGCCGAAGCACTGGCCCAGGCCCTGTTGGCCGATGAGCGGGTTCAGCCCGTTGGGCTGGGCGCGCGCGACACGCTGCGGCTGGAAGCGGGCCTGTGCCTGTACGGTCACGACATCGACACCGACAGCAGTCCGGTTGAAGCGGGCTTGGTCTGGGCCATCCAAAAGGTGCGCCGCCCGGGTGGCGAGCGCGCGGGTGGCTACCCTGGCGCGCGCCGGATCGCCCAGGAACTGGAACAGGGCGTGACCCGCAAGCGCGTGGGCTTGCTGGGCCAGGAACGCGCGCCCGTGCGGGAAGGCACCAGCCTGCATGACGCGCAGGGTCAAGTGATCGGCCGCGTCACCAGCGGCACCCTCGGCCCAACCGTCAACCAACCGGTGGCCATGGCGTGGCTGACCACCCCACACGCCACCGCCGGCACGCAAGTGGTTGCCGACGTGCGCGGCAAGCGGCTGCCCATGACGGTGGTGACCATGCCGTTCACGCCACACCACTATCAACGTTGAGCGGCTTCGTTGGCACCCGCAGACCGCACCCGGCCCCACCAGCCCATCCATTCCATCCCATCCACAGCCCACTGAACACAAGAGGAACCCCCATGAGCATCAAGTTCACCAGCGACCACGAATGGGTCAACGCCACCGACTCCGCAGCCGCGGTCGTCGGCATCACCGTGCACGCCCAAGACGCCCTGGGCGATGTGGTCTTTGTCGATCTGCCCGAAGTTGGCAAGTCCTACGCCCAAGGCGAGGTGGCCGGCGTGGTGGAAAGCGTCAAGGCCGCAGCCGATGTCTACATGCCCGTCAGCGGTGAGGTGGTGGCGGTCAACGAGGCCCTGCGCGACGACCCTTCACTGGCCAACAGCGCCCCACTGGAGGGCGGTTGGTTCTTCAAGGTGAAGCTGTCCAATCCGTCCGAGCTTGATGGCCTGATGGACGGCACCGCCTACGACGAACTGCTCAAGACCCTCTGACCCCCACCGCGAGCCCACCATGTTGATGTCCGCCCTGACCCCCTTGCGTGATTTGGAAAACGACACCGAGTTTCGGGCCCGACACTTGGGCCCCGGGCAAGCCGATGAAGCCCGCATGCTGTCGGTCATCGGTGCGGCCTCGCGGCGCGCCCTGATCGAAGCCGTGGTGCCGCGCAGCATCGCCCGTGCCCAGGTGATGGACCTGCCCCCAGCCGTCACCGAAGCGCAGGCCTTGGCGGAGATGCGGGCCGTGGCCGCCCGAAACCAGGTGCTGCGCAGCTTCATCGGACAGGGCTACCACGACACCCACACACCCGGCGTCATCCTGCGCAACATCCTGGAGAACCCCGCCTGGTACACCGCTTACACGCCCTACCAAGCTGAGATTTCGCAGGGGCGGATGGAAGCTTTGGTGAACTTCCAGACCATGGTGTGCGACCTGACCGGTATGGCCATTGCCAACGCATCCATGCTGGACGAGGCCACCGCAGCGGCCGAAGCGGTGACACTGGCCAAGCGCAGCGTCAAGAGCAAGAGCAACACGCTGATCGTGGCCGGCGACTGCCACCCGCAGACGATTGAAGTGATCAAGACCCGGTGCGAACCCCTGGGCCTGGAGGTGAAGGTGGGCGTTGCGCCCGCTCTGATGCAGGCGGGTGACTACTTCGCCGTGGTGGCGCAGTACCCCTCAACCTCGGGTCTCATCCACGACCTTCGTGAGGTGATTCAACAGGCGCATGACCAGTCGGCCGCGTTCATCGTGGCCACCGACCTCCTGGCGCTCACCCTGCTGGTACCGCCTGGTGAGCTGGGCGCGGACATCGTGGTGGGCAACAGCCAGCGCTTTGGCGTGCCCATGGGTGCCGGTGGCCCCCATGCCGCCTTCCTGGCCTGCCGCGACGAGTTCAAGCGCTCGATGCCGGGCCGCCTGGTGGGCGTGAGCATCGATGCACAGGGCGCACCCGCGTACCGCCTGGCACTGCAGACGCGTGAGCAGCACATCCGGCGGGAGAAGGCCACCTCCAACATCTGCACCGCGCAGGTGCTGCTGGCCGTGATCGCCAGCATGTATGCGGTCTACCATGGCCCTCAGGGCTTGAAGCGGATCGCGCAGCGCGTGGCCAGCTACACCGCCATCCTGCGCCAGGGCTTGGTGGGCCTGGGCTACAGCCGCATCACGCCACATGCCTTCGACACGCTGGTCGTAGACGCAGGCTCCTATGCACAGGCCATCATGGACCGCGCACTTGCCGCTGGTGCCAACCTGCGCCGCCTGTCCCCAACAGCCATTGGCATCAGTCTGGACGAAACCACCACCCGCCAAGATGTGCTGAACCTGTGGGCGTGGTTCACCCAGCCGGGGCAGGCCGCGCCCACCGAGCAGGCCTTCCACACCTTCGAAAAGGGTGTCGACAGCCTCATTCCTGAGAACCTTCGACGCACCAGTGCCTACCTGACGCATCCGGTGTTCAACCGATACCACTCGGAAACCGAGATGCTGCGTTACATCCGGCGCTTGTCGGACAAGGATTTGGCACTGGACCGCACGATGATTCCGCTGGGTTCGTGCACCATGAAGCTCAATGCCACCAGCGAGATGATCCCCATCACCTGGCCCGAGTTTGCACGGCTACACCCCTTCGCCCCCAGCAGCCAGCTCGCCGGCTACGCCCAGATGGACGCGGACCTTCAACGCTGGCTCAGCCAGGCCACCGGTTATGCCGGCATCAGCCTACAGCCCAACGCCGGCTCGCAGGGCGAGTATGCGGGTCTGCTGGCCATCCGCGCCTGGCAGCGCGCGCGTGGCCAGGGTCACCGGCACGTGTGTCTCATCCCAGAATCCGCACACGGCACCAACCCCGCCAGCGCCCAGATGGTGGGCATGAGCGTGGTGGTGGTCAAGTGCGATGCGATGGGCAACGTGGACCTGGACGACCTTCGGGCCAAATGTGAAGCGCACAGCGCCAACCTGGCGGCCATCATGATCACCTATCCCAGCACCTACGGTGTGTTCGATGTGCGGGTCAAGGAACTTTGCGCCTTGGTGCACCAGCATGGCGGCCGCGTGTACGTGGACGGCGCCAACATGAATGCGCTGGTGGGCGTGGCGGCCCCGGGAGAATTCGGGGGAGACGTCAGCCACCTGAACCTGCACAAGACCTTCTGCATCCCGCACGGCGGCGGTGGCCCGGGCGTGGGTCCGGTGTGTGTGGTTGACGACCTCAAACCCTTCCTGCCCGGCCACCACACGGCCAAGGGCGTGGCCACGCCCGTGGGTGCGGTCTCGGCTGCTCCGCTGGGCAACGCTGCCGTGCTGCCCATCAGCTGGATGTATGTGCGCATGATGGGCGCTGAAGGCCTGCAGGCCGCCACCGAGGTGGCGATCCTGTCGGCCAACTACGTGGCGGCCCGCCTGGCCGACCACTACGCCATCCATTTCAGCAGCGGTCTGCCGCACATCAAGGGTGGCGGTGTGGCCCATGAGTGCATCCTGGACCTGCGCCCCCTCAAGGACCGCACCGGCATCACCGCCGAAGACGTGGCCAAGCGCCTCATCGACTACGGTTTCCATGCCCCCACGCTGAGTTTTCCGGTGGCCGGCACCCTCATGGTGGAACCCACGGAGAGCGAGTCGCTGGACGAGCTCGACCGCTTCTGCGATGCCATGATCGCCATCCGTCAAGAGATTGCGAAGGTGGAGAGTGGCCAGTGGCCTCAGGAGGACAACCCCCTGAAACACGCGCCCCACACCGCACAGGTCGTGAGTGCCAGCCAATGGGACCGGCCCTACAGCCGCGAGGAGGCGGCCTACCCCCTGCCCTCACTGCGTCGGCAGAAGTACTGGAGCCCGGTGGGCCGCGTGGACAACGTGTGGGGTGACCGAAACCTCAGCTGCAGCTGCCCGCCGATGAGCGACTACGCCGCAGGCTGAGGCTCTGGCCACCCGCGGTCCTGGGTGGCCTCTGAGCAACGTCGCCCTAGCCGCGCTTCTTGCCGCCCTTGCGAGCCGCTTTGGCGGCCAGCTTTCGGCTGGCCACCACCGACATCGCCGCCTTGGGCTTCTTGGCCTTGCCCTTGGCGGCGGCCGTTCCCTTGGGTGAACCTGCCGCCGCGCGAGACGGTGCACCCGCGCGCACGGCCACAGCGTCACGCGCCTGCCGCGCGGCTTGGCGCACCTGACGATCGCTGAGCTGCACGCTGGCCCACTCGTCCAAGGGTGACGCCAAGCCGCTGGGTTTGCCGTCGTCTGGCCCCTGGTCGGTGGCTGCACGGCCCCTGCTGGCCTTGGCGGACTTGGACGTCACCTGTTTACGCGCACCCGTAGGGCTGCGCAGGGGCTCGGCCAGGCCATCGCGCACCAGGCGGAAGTCGATGCGGCGGCCATCCAGATCGACCCGGCTGACCTGCACCCTCACCCGCGACCCCACGCCATAGCGCACACCGGTGCGCTCGCCCCGCAGTTCCTGGCGCACCTCGTCAAAGCGGAAGTACTCTCCACCCAACTCGGTGATGTGAATCAATCCTTCAACGTACAGCTCATCAAGCTGCACGAACAGACCAAATGACGTGGCAGCGCTGACGGTGCCAGCGAACTCCTCACCCAGTCGATCGCGCATGTAGCGGCACTTCAGCCAAGCCTCCACATCACGAGAGGCCTCGTCGGCGCGCCGCTCGTTGGCCGAGCAGTGCTCACCCGCGGTTTGCCACAAGGCCACCTCTGCAGCGGCCTTGCCGGGTTTGGCCACGGGCGCGCTGCGATCGGCACCCGCTGTGCTGCGGCCGGGCCGGCGGTACTGGCCCGATGCCGCAGCCGAAGACACGGCCGGCAAAGGTCCCAGGTGGTAACGCTTGCCCAAGAGGATGGCCTTGATCACCCGATGGACCAAGAGATCGGGATACCGGCGAATGGGGCTGGTGAAGTGTGCGTAGGCCTCGTAGGCCAGGCCGAAGTGGCCGCTGTTGACGGCGGTGTAGATCGCCTGTTGCATGGAACGCAAGAGCATGGTCTGGATCTGCTGCGCATCCGGACGCTCGCGCACGGCCTTCGAAATGGCCTGGAACTCGGCCGGCTTGGGGTCGTCGCTGACCGCCAGGCCCAGGCCCAAGGCCCGCAGGTAGTTCTGCAGCGTGACCCGTTTTTCCGGCGTAGGGCCCTCATGGACACGAAAGAGTGCCGGGTGGCTGTGCGACTCGATGAAGTCGGCTGCACACACATTGGCGGCCAGCATGGCTTCCTCGATCAGGCGATGGGCCTCGTTGCGGGTGCGCGGCACGATCTTTTCAATGCGGCCGTTGTCATCGCACACGATCTGCGTCTCGGTCGACTCGAAATCGATGGCCCCACGCCGTGTGCGCTGGCGCAACAGAGCACGGTAGACCTCGTGCAGGTGCAGCAGGTGCGGCAACAGGGGCGCCAGGCGAGCCGCCTCGGGCCCACGGGTGTTGCTCAGGGCGGCGCCCACCTCGGTGTAGGTCAGGCGCGCATGAGAACAGATCACCGCGGGGAAGAACTGATAGCCCGTGACCTCACCCTCCTCGCTGACCAACATGTCGCACACCATCGACAGCCGGTCCTCCAACGGGTTCAAGGAGCACAGACCGTTGGAAATCTTTTCCGGCAGCATGGGGATCACCCGCCGCGGGAAATACACCGAGGTGGCCCGCTCGTAGGCGTCCACATCCAAGGCCTCGCCCGGCTTGACGTAGTGACTGACGTCGGCGATGGCCACCACCAAACGCCAACCTTTGAAAGCGTTGCGCCCCTTGCCGAAAGCAGCCGGCTCGCAATACACGGCATCGTCGAAGTCACGCGCGTCTTCACCGTCGATGGTCACCAAGGGCACATCACGCAGGTCCACGCGGTTGCGCCGGTCCGCCGGCCGCAGCTTGTCGGGCAAGGCGGCGGCCTGCGCCAAGGTCTCTGGCGTGAAGCGGTGCGGCACCTCGTACTTGCGCACCGCGATCTCAATCTCCATGCCGGGGTCGTCCACCTCGCCCAAGACCTCGGTCACGCGCCCGCTGGGCTGCGTATACATCGACGGGGCCTCGGTGAGTTCCACGCACACCACCTGGCCAGCCTGTGCGCTGGCCACGGCGTTCTTCGGGATCAGAATGTCCTGCCCGTAGCGACGGTCTTCAGGGGCCACCACCCACACGCCGCTCTCCTGCAAGAGGCGGCCGATGATGGGCCGACGCGGGCGCTCCAGGATGTCCACGATGCGCCCCTCAGGGCGCCCCCGCCGATCGGTTCCCACCACACGCACCCTCAAGCGGTCGCCATGCAGCACCGCGCGCATTTCCTGAGGGGCCAGGTAGATGTCGGAGCCGCCCTGATCGGCCAGCAGAAAACCGTGGCCATCACGGTGGCCTTGGACGGTCCCCTCCACTTCCTGCAGCAGCCCCGTGGTGGGATTTGAAATCTTTGATTTTTTGATGATAGACTCTCTGTTTTCGCTGATCGCGTCAGCTGAATTGGGCCCAGGTGGCGGAATTGGTAGACGCACTAGTTTCAGGTACTAGCGGGTAACTCCGTGGAGGTTCGAGTCCTCTCCTGGGCACCAACGGTGGCGCAGCGGCGAAGATCAAGCGGTGGTCCCTTGCGAGCCCACCGCCAGCAACCCGCAAAGAGCCTTCCAACGCACCGCGTGGAAGGCTTTTTTGTTGGCTGAACCCCATGGGGCGATTCTGCATCATTCGCCCGCAGCGCTCGGGTGATCTACGGCAGGCCGGCGCGGCGCACAATGACCCCATGACGCATCCGGAATCGGCCCCCGCAACCTCGCCCCGCCGGCGACGCTGGCTGCGCTGGGCTGTGCTCACCCCCATGGCACTGATGGCGGCAGGCGCCCTGGCCCTGACCCTGCTGCTCAAGAGCGCTGAACCGCAGGTCGCCGGCGAACTGGTTTTGAAGCCGGCCATGCCTGCAGACGGCGGCGAACTGCGCGCCAGCGTTCGCATCGAGCGCGACACACACGGCATACCGTCCATCACGGCCGACAGCCTGCCCGATGCCGCCTATGCCCTGGGCTTCGTCCATGCGCAAGACCGCCTGTGGCAAATGGAGACCCAACGCCGGATTGGCGCGGGGCGCTTGGCCGAGGTGTTTGGTGAGGCCGCGCTGGACAACGATCGGTTCCTGCGGGCTTTGGGGGTGCGCCGCGCGGCACAGGCCCAATGGGAGCGGATGGGGCCGGCCAGCCGTGAACTGCTGCAGGCCTATGCCGCCGGGGTGAATGCGGCGATGGCCCACACGCGGGTGTGGCCACCGGAGTTCTGGCTCTTGGGGGTCAGGCCTGAGCCATGGACACCGGTCGACAGCCTGTCCTGGAGTCTGATGATGGCCTGGGACCTCGGGGGCAACTGGACCACGGAATTGATGCGCCTGCGCCTGAGCGCCGTGCTGGATGCCCAGCGCATCGAAGAGGTGCTGCCGCCCTACCCAGGAGACGACTACCCCGCCACGCGCGACTATGTGGCCCTGTACCGGGAACTGGGGCTGGCCAAGCCCGACAACCCAGCGCTGGCGAGCAGCCCTGCCCGCGTTGACGCCACCCTGGACCACCTGCTTCGCGTCGCCCCGCCCTCGGGCATTGAAGGGGCCGGCTCCAACAACTGGGTCTTGTCTGGGAAGCGCACCACCACGGGCGCGCCCTTGTTGGCCAACGATCCACATCTGGGTTTGAGTACGCCGGCGCTGTGGTACTTCGCGCGGCTGAAGGCACCCCATCTGGAGATTGCGGGTGCCACGCTTCCAGGCCTTCCCCTGGTGGTGCTGGGGCAGTCCGCCCACGTGGCCTGGGGCTTCACCAATACAGGCCCGGACGTGCAGGACCTGTACATCGAAGCCGTCGACCCCACCGACCCCAAGCGATACCGAACCCCCAGCGGCACGGCCGCCTTCGAGTCGTGGGACGAAACGATCCGGGTCAAAGGTGGAGCCGAGCACAAGATCACGGTTCGACGCACCCGCCACGGCCCCGTCATTTCGGACGCGGGCACCTTCAAGGGCTTGGACCTGGGCCCCTATGTGCTGGCCCTGCGGTGGACCGCCCTGGAAGAGGATGTCGACCTGATTGCCGCGGGGCTGGCGATGGCCCAAGCCCGGACCGTGCCGGCCTTCATTCAAGCCACCCAGCGGTGGACGGCCCCCATGCAAAGCATGGTGGTGGCGGATACGGAAGGCCGCATCGGTATGGTGGCCGCAGGCCGCGTACCGCTGCGCCGCGCCGACCACGACCTGATGGGCCTGGCACCGGCGCCTGGCTGGGAGTCACGCTACGACTGGGTGGGGTGGGTACCCGCACACCAAACGCCTCGCGTGATCGACCCTGAACAGGGGTGGATTGCCACGGCCAACCACCGCCTGCATGACGACGACTACCCCTATTACCTGGGCAGCGATTGGGCACTGCCCTACCGGCAATTGCGCATCGAGCAGGTGTTGACGTCGCGGCCGCAGCACAGCCCACAGCAGATGAGCGCGCTGCAGCAGGATGAGGTGTCCTTGGCCGCTCAAGTGCTGCTGCCCTGGTTGCGCCAGGTGCGCGGAACGCATGCGCTGACCGCGGCTGCACAGCAACGCCTGGCCGCGTTTGACGGCCACATGCGCGCCGATGGAGTGGCACCCCTGCTGATCTGGGCCTGGCAGCGCGCCTTGGCCGAACAACTCTTCTCGCCACGCATCGGGCGTGAGCGCTTTGAGCGCTCGTTTGCGCAGCGCAGCTTTCACGATGCGGTGCTGGGCGTGTTGGAGCGGCAGGACGCATGGTGGTGCGACGACCCCCGCACGCCAGAACAAGAGAGCTGCGAAGGGCAAAGCCAACGCGCCTGGGACGCTGCGCTGCAGGAACTCAGCGAGCGGCTGGGGCCGAACATCGACGAATGGCGTTGGGACCGCGTGCACCAAATGGTGGCCGAACACCGCCCCTTTTCTCGGGTCAAGCCTCTAGAGCCCTGGTTCGGGCTCACCCTGCCCATGGGCGGCGATACGTACACGGTGCACGCCCTGCGCGTGGGCTTGGGGGGGCCAGCCTCGCAGCGCTACAGGGCCACCCATGGCCCCAGCCTCAAGGCGGTGTATGACCTGGGGGACCGCAGCCGCTCGCGCTTCATCCACAGTTCGGGCCAAAGTGGCCTGCCTTGGATGCCCGGCTACCGGTCCTGGTTGAAGAACTGGGCCGAAGGTTCTGGTGTTCCCGTGTGGCCCGCCGCGCACGAGCAGGGCCCAACGCAGAGCCTGACCCTGCGCCCTGCCCCCGCGCGCTGACCCGCGCTGACCCGCGCTCAGCCCAGGCGCCGCACCAGCGCGTCAGGACGCAGTCCGTCGTATTCCTCGAAGGGCTGGTGGATCCAAGGGCTGGTGGGCAGGTGCTCCACGGTGTAGTCGGGTTGGTAGCTCGAGACCGCCTTGGTCCAGATCACCGCTGAGCGCAGTTCGGTGATGGCCGGCATGGCGCGCAAGCGCTCCACCACCGCCTTGAGCGTGATGCCCGAGTCGGCCAGGTCGTCCACCAACAGCACCCGGCCCGCCAGTTCGCCCTGGGGCATGGTGATGTAACGCGCCAGGTCCAGGCGGCCTTGGATCGTGCCGGCTTCGGCACGGTAGGAACTCGTGGACATGATGGCCAGCGGCTTGTCGAACACGCGCGACAACACGTCGCCCGGGCGCATGCCTCCCCGTGCCAGACACAGGATCTGATCGAAGGCCCAGCCCGAGTCCCAGACCTGTATCGCCAACTTCTCGATCAAGCGGTGGTAGGCGTCCCAGGAGACATAGAGGTGTTTGCCGTCGTCGGTGAGCATCGCGCGGTTTCCTTGCTGCGGGTCAGGCGGGAATGGCGGTTGGTGCCTTGAAACTGGTGAGTGTACGCAGAGCCCCCGAGTGGGCCTTCTGCTCAACGCTGAAAGGGGTGTCGCAAGAGGATGGTGTGGTCTCGATCGGGCCCGGTGGACACCATGTCGATGGGCGCCCCAATCACGGCCTGAATCCGCTCCAGGTAGGCCCTGGCCTCGGCCGGCAGCTGCCCCCACTGGGTCAGCCCAGCGGTCGAGCCCGACCACCCCGGTAGCGCCTCATAAATGGGCTGGCAGGCGGCGATCTCGTCGGCATCCAAGGGCAGGATGTCCAAGCGCCGCCCGTTCAAGGTGTAGCCGGTGCACACCAGTATTTCTTTCAGGCCATCCAAGACGTCCAGCTTGGTGATGCACAGCCCGGAAACGCCGTTGATGATGATGGAGCGTTTCAAGGCTGCTGCATCCAGCCAGCCGCAACGCCGCGCACGGCCCGTCACCGTTCCGCGCTCCTGACCGATGGTGCTGAGGTGATGGCCCACCGAGCTTGGATGTTCGATATCCAGTTCTGTGGGGAAAGGACCCGACCCCACGCGGGTCGCGTAGGCCTTGGTGATGCCCAGGATGTACTGCAGCCGGTCCGGCCCAACCCCGGAGCCCGCCGCCGCATTGCCCGCCACGCAGTTGCTTGACGTCACGTAAGGGTAGGTGCCATGGTCGATGTCCAGCAAGGTGCCCTGGGCCCCTTCGAACAGGATGTTCTCGCCGCGCAGGCCCGCCTGGTGGATGAGGTAACCCACATCGGCCATCATCGGGCGCAGCTGCTCGCCCATGGCCATGGCTTGTTCAAAAATCGGCTCGAAGGCCAGGGGCTGTGCGCCCAAGATGCCTTGCAGCGCGGCGTTGTGCAGGGTCAGCAGCTCGCGCAACTTGGTTTCAAAGCGCTGGGGGTGCTTGAGGTCCTGAACCCGCAGCGCGCGACGCGCCACCTTGTCCTCATAGGCCGGGCCGATGCCCTTGCCGGTGGTGCCGATCTTTCCGGCGCCACTGCTCTCGCGCCGCGCCTCGCGCGCCTTGTCCAGCTCCACATGAAAGGGCAGGATCAGGGGGCAGGACTCGCTGATGTACAGGCGCGAGCGCACCTCCAGGCCGATCTTTTCGAGCCGCTCGATTTCCGACAGCAGGTGGGAAGGGTCGACCACGACGCCGTTGCCGATGTAGCACTTCACACCGTCGCGCATGATGCCGCTGGGAATGAGTTGCAGCGCGGTCTTCACGCCCTTGATCACCAGGGTGTGGCCTGCGTTGTGACCACCCTGGAAACGCACGACGCCTTGGGCATGGTCGGTGAGCCAGTCCACCACCTTGCCCTTGCCCTCGTCACCCCACTGGGTGCCCACGACGACCACGTTATGCCCCTGGGGCTTGCCCGTCGAATGTGCTTGATTCATGTGTTGTCGATTGATTGGAAAAGGCTACAGCGCCTGCAGCACCCACTGACCGGCCACCTGCACCAGCTCACGGTCACAGGCAAACTCCTGGGCTTCTTGCTCGTGACCGGGCAGGATGCACACCACCGTCTCGCCGCGTGAGCGCAAGCCGCGAACCGCCGCGCGCAATCCCGCATCGGCCGACCACGGTGCGCGGATGGCCGGACGCGGCATCGGCGCAGGACCCGAGCGGTGCAGCGCCAATGACAGGGCCTTGAGGTCCAAGCTGAAGCCCACCGCCGGGCGCTCTCGGCCAAAGACGCGGCCAACGTGGTCGTAGCGGCCGCCGCTGGCCAGCACCTGAGAAGCGGCGGTGCCCATCACGCTGAAGCGGATGCCGCTGTAGTAATCCTGGCCACCCAGGTCGGACAGGTCGATACCGATGCGCACATCCGGGTGGGTCTGCTGAACATGGCGCACGATCCAGGCCAGGTCGTCCAAGGCCTGGCCGATGGCGGGGTGCTCGGGCCACTCGGCCCGCGCACGGTCCAGCACCGACACCGGGCCGTACAGGCCCAGCAGGGTCTGCAGGCCCAAAAAGGCCGCCGCTGCGCGGGGTTCGGCCCTTACCGGGGACAGGTCGCGTGCAGCCTGCAGTGCACCCGCGTCCTTGGCCGCCAAGGCCGCCTGCACAGCGGCCCGTTGAGCGGGTTCAAGGCCAGCCGCCTGCAGCAGCACGTTGGCAATGCGGGCGTCTCCCAGGTCCAGCACGGCGTCTCGCACACCGGCCTGGCGCAGGCCGTCCAGTGCCAGTTCCAAGACCTCAAGATCGGCTTCCAGCCCCGCATGGCCATACAGCTCGGCACCAAATTGCAGGGGTTCGCGCGAGGCCCATGGCCCTGCAGGCCGGGTGTGCACCACGGGCCCGCAATAGCACAGCCGTGCCACACCCTGGCGGTTGAGCAGGTGCGCGTCGATGCGCGCGACCTGTGGCGTGGTGTCGGCGCGCAGCCCCAGGGTTCGACCCGACAGTTGGTCCACCAGCTTGAAGGTTTGCAGACCCAGCGTGCGACCGGTTCCCGACAAGAGGGAGTCCAGGTGCTCCAACAAGGGCGGCATCACCAGCTCATAACCGTAGGCTTGCGCCTCATCGGTCAGGGCGCGGCGCAGGCCCTCGATGCGCTTGGCCTCCGAGGGCAGGACATCTGCAAGGTGTTCCGGCAGGAGCCAGGCGGAAGACATGGAGGACGGGCAGGCGCTTAAAGCCCGGATTCTACCGGCCGCTTCCAGACGCCGGCCTGACGGGGCCCGGCGCTAGGCCAACAGGTGCCACAGCGCCAAACCCCCCAGCACGCTGGCCATGCCCATGAACCGGATCTGGCCGTCGGACAGCTGTAAAGCCTGCTCGAACATCCGGCGCCACAGGGGCGGATGCAGCGTGGGCAGCAGGCCTTCGATCACCAGGACCAAGGCCAGGGCCAGCACCAGGGTTTCGCCCACTGGCCAGGCCTCAGCGGGCCGGCGGCGGTGCGCTGCCCGACCCGCTGCTGCGCATGGCCTTGAAGAAGTCGCTGGAAGGGTCCATCACCATCACGTCGCTGCGGCTGCGGAAGGTGGCGCGGTAGGCTTCCAGGCTTCGGTAGAACTGGGCGAACTGCGGGTCACGGCCAAAGGAGTCGGCATACAAGGCAGACGCCTTGGCGTCGCCCTCACCCTTGATCTTCTGGGCATCACGGTAGGCCTCGGCAATGATCACCTCGCGCTGGCGGTCCGCATCGGCGCGGATCTTTTCGCCCTCGGCCGATCCTTGGGAGCGCAGCTCGTTGGCCACCTGCTTGCGCTCCGACTCCATGCGGCGGTACACCGCGTCGGTGATATCGGCCACAAAGTCCACGCGCTTGATGCGCACATCGATGATTTCGATACCAAAGGACTTGGCCTCATCGGCCAAGCGCTCGCGCACCCCGTTCATCACCTTGTCGCGGTCGGCAGCCAACACGCCACTGACGGTGCGCTTGGTGATCTCCTCGTTGAAGGCCGCCTGAACCACCGGCGACAGGCGGTTCTCCAGGTTGCGCATGTCCACGCCGTTGTTGCGGATGAACTGCCGCGGCTCGGCAATGCGCCACTTGACCAGCCAGTCGATGATCAGGCTCTTCTTCTCAGCGGTGAAGATGGGGCGCGTCTCAGGGCTGTCCAGCGTCTGGATGCGCTTGTCCAGGAACACCACGTTTTGCAGGGGCGGCGGCATCTTCCACTTCAGGCCGGGCTCGGTGATCACTTCCTTGATTTCACCCAGCGCGTACACCACACCCACCTGGCGCTGGTCCACCACGAACAACATCGAGGAAGCCAGCATCAACGCCGCCAAAC